>NZ_NHRP01000014.1:0-89453 GCF_002165385.1 Acinetobacter sp. WCHA39 | reverse complement strand
TTCAAGCAGTCTATAGGTAAATCTCGAGGTGGAATGACCTGTAAAATTCTTGCCTTAGTGGATAGTCTAGGCAACCTCATTAAGTTTCGATTAATGCCTGGTCAATATCACGATTTAATAGAAACCAAACCTTTAATTGAAGATGTTGATTTTCAAGCATTACTAGCGGATAAAGCATTTGATGCAGATTGGCTTATTCAAGAACTAAATGAACGTAAAGTGAAAGTGGTGATCCCACCCAAATCTAATCGAAAAGTAATGAGAGCATTTGATACGATTATGTATAAATGGCGTCATCTCATTGAAAACTATTTCTGTAAGTTAAAAGAATTTAAACGTATAGCGATGCGTAGTTGTAAAACAGATACGAGTTTTGAAGCTATGATTCAATTGTGCGCGAGTTTAATTAACTCTCGGTAATTCTCAACAGACCCTAGATTAATACACTAATGTCCAAGAAATAGCTCTTAATTAGGGTATTTAAGTTTACGATTTTTTAGAAGGCTTCACTAGCTAAAGTGAGCCACAAATTAGTGGCTATTCCCTAGCCAGAAACAGAAATAAGTATTATTATCAGTAAAAATTTTTATAAAAAAATTGGATCAATTAAAAAAAATATATAGAATCGTCAAGATTTCTACTGGAGGCCAGTATGCCAATCTATGTTGACAACTCGAAAATACCCTATAAAGGGAAACATTGGTGTCATTTAATGGCTGATAATTTAGAAGAATTACATAACTTTGCCGCTGAAATAGGTGTAAAAAAGTGCTGGTTTCATCACTCTGCATCTTATCCACACTATGACATTACAATTGAAAAACGAAAATTAGCATTAGTTCTAGGGGCTTTACTTGCTGATAGAAGAACTATTATAGATTGTGGGAAAAAATTAAAAATAGAGTTAGATAAGTATCAAAACAAAAATTATAATAGATCACAAATCGAACTATTCCAATGATGTAAAATGCACATAACAGCAGAATCACTAGATGATCTATTACATGAAACTTACGACTATATTTTAGCTAACGGAGAAAAAGCTTATCCAACTAGAGGTGCTATTCTAGAAGTCAGGAATTGTACTCTCACTCTATTAAACCCTCGATCACGTATTAGCTTATCTGAAGGCAGAAGCAAAGTTATAAGCTGCTTAGGTGAATTTCTTTGGTATATATCAGGCTCCAACTCGATTACTTTTATTGAATACTATATTAAAAAGTACAGAGAACGGATAAAGTTCACTGAAGAGAGTTTAGACCCAGTACCTGGGGCTTATGGTTCAAGAATATTTCGAGAACCAAGCCAATTTAATAAAATAGTGGAATTATTAAAAAAATCTAAAGATAGTCGTCGTGCTGTAATAGCAATTTATTCAGAAAATGATCTACTAGGTGAGGACTCTGGAGATATACCCTGTACTTGCACTTTACAATTTTTTATAAGAAACGATAAGTTACATCTAACATGTTACATGCGTTCAAATGATGCAGCTCTAGGATTAGTACATGATATTTTCAGTTTCACTCTATTTCAGGAAATAATGCTTGCTAAATTAATAGCAGAATATCCTAATCTTAAATTGGGTGAATATACGCATATAGTTGGTAGCCTACATATCTATGAAGAAAATATCGAACAGATCTCCCACTATCTATCAAAGGAAGGCTGGCAATATCATGCTTCAATGCCTCCCATCAACCCACAACTATTAGAAGATAGTTTGGAAAAAATTTTAGAAATTGAAAAAGATATTAGAGTTAATAGGAGTTGTAACCTTAGTAAGCTAGATTTGTTAGAAGATCAAACATTTAAAGAAATGGCAATCATCTTATTTGTATATTACTTCGTTAAATTTGATGAAACCAACATTTCCGGTTTACAAGAGTTAGAAACTAAATGTTCTAGTATACCGATTAAGGCTTTTATTAATAAACGAATTCTAGAAATATTGACAAAGGGATTAAAATGAATTTCAATCAAAAAGATATAATGGCCAATAACATCACCAAAAAAATCAATGACTTTAGTCAAAATATAAGGCGTATACCTGCTACATCCTTCCCACTAGAGATTGATGTATTAAGTAGACAATTAGTAGCTAGTGTTAATCGTGTTAACTATTTTCAATTAATTCAATCTAGACCAATAGATGTAAAACGAACAGATCCCAATAACTCTCTTTTCGATCCACTTCGTTCAATTATATATTTAAAAAATATAAACTTAGATGAAGCATTTTGGTTAGCCTTTTTAACGATTCATTTTGGAGAAAATTATCACTCTAAATGGAAACTAACTAAAAATTTCTATAATAATTTGGGGCAATCACCTCAATTAACTTGGACTAATGTTAGCAGTAATCCTACTTTAGTAGATAATTGGGTTTCACGTTATCGCTCATCAGGTATAAAACTAAAATTTGGGAATCATAGAAAATACGAATCTTTTTCACAACTAAGAGACGTAATAGATTCGTATATCGGACTTGTAAATAATAACGGTGGCCACCAACAGCTATTTCAGCCTAAACAAAATGAACACCCAAAAGAACAATTCAAACGCTTATCTAGAGAACTAAAATTTTATAGATTTGCAAGATTAGGTATGTTCGATTATCTTTCATTAATTTATAAGACTCAACTTGCACCTATACAAGCCGATTCTTGCCATATTGCAGGATCAACAGGTCCTAAAAAGGGTGCTAAGAGACTTTTTGGACAGCAAACCATTAAGGTTCTAGATCAACTTTCCATCCAATTGGCAGATCATTTGGGTATTGGTTATCAAGAGTTTGAAGATGCTATCTGCAATTGGCAGAAGTCTCCAGATATATATATTCCTTATAAAGGTTAATCAAAAATATTGTGATGTCTATCAGCATAATATTTATATGGGATTAATTTCATTTTTTTTAAATTCCCAACTAGTAGGCTAGGTGAAATATTAAGTTCTCTAGCCTTCTTACATATCTCTTTCCATCCATCTATTTTACTTCTTCTTATTAATTTTAAATCTATGTAACTTTCTAAATCTCTATGAGAAATAGGATGTAATAATTTATCAAACATAAAGGCATCGGCTTCAACTTCTATAAGTGACTCTGCTTCAACTTCTATAAGTGACTCTGCTTCAACTTCCTCATCAGTATCACAAAATACCATTTCATTTTCATGCAAAACTAAATGACCTAATTCATGAAATAAAGTCTGCCAAAAAATGTAGTCCTTATTGTATTTTGGTGTCAAGGCTATCAATACTTTTCCATTTTTCAAAAATTTAGCTAATCCACAAATAGGAGTTTTTGGCAAAGTTGGTGCCAAAACTAAAGCAACTCCACATTGATTAAGTAAATTAATGAGCTCTGGAAGAATTTTTAAGATACTACGACTTTTCGTAAGTTCTTTTATTTCTTCTATTCTTGATAAGAGTCTATCTTTATTCCAGAATATTTCACTAGAACCAAACTGCTTAATAGCCTCAAACTCTACTTTCCGAATATATGTAGCTAAATTCAGATCAGAAATAGAGTACTTTCCAATAGCTTTAAGTCTAGCACCAAGAATATTGGATATAACTGTTTTACTATCTAAAGTTTGAAATTCATTAATTCCATAAAATGATTTTAAATTTACCTGATCCAAATAATCCAACTGATTTGAAGGTAAGAATTTTTCTGACTTTAACTCACTTATAATATATTTAAAATCACTAAACTGGGGATCAATACTTTTACATTTTAAATAACCACGATACTCATCATACTGATTTTGTAGGTTTAGCCAAAAATTGTTTGATCCTCCAAAAGTTTTAGTTAGGACACTGATGTTATCTAAGTTAATCTTCGCATTTTCTAATTTTATTTCTTCTAACACCTTTAAGTCATTGTCAGATATTGATTCTAAATTAATATCTGACAAAACAATAAATTGGTTAATTATATCACTAGGAGAATAAATCCAATTAGGCTGAAAACCATTAACTAGCATTTTTTTCCCCTACATAGATCAATTGCAAACGAGAGATAAGATTCCAGTCTATTGTACCATCTTGAGCCCTTGGAGGCTCCTTATGAGCAATAATAAAATGTAAAACAAAATCACCAAAAACACACAAGATATTGTTTTCATTAGTATAAATTATTCTTTCAATCAAAAATCTTGGCAGATCATTCAGACTTGCAGCGACACTAAATGATGTTAAAATTGTTTTTAATATCGCTAATGACATCGGGGGAAGATTTTGCATCCCCAAAAACTCATTGATTGCATTATCTCGTAATTCTTTTGATATAAATGAAATTATCATTGTTGTCGAAAACACCTTTAATCGAGGCACAAGTTGAAATATATCGAAGTTGTTGCAGCTGTCATTAAAGATAATGATAAATTTTTATGTGCTCAACGTAAAGATCATAAATTTGAATACTTAGCATTTAAATTTGAGTTCCCTGGGGGTAAGATTGAAGCTAATGAAACTTCTGAAGCTTGTTTAAGAAGAGAAATTAAAGAAGAGCTAAATACTTCAATACATTCTATCAATTTTCTCACAGATGTTTATCATGACTATCCTGACTTCAGCGTTCATATCACTTTCTTTGAATGTGCAATTGATAAAAGTAAAATTACCCTGCTTGACCATAAAAAAATTGTTTGGAAATCTGCAAAAGATCTAAAAACACTTGATTGGGCAGAGGCAGATCTACCTGTTGTTAATCTACTCTATCACCAAGAAAAAAATTAAATAAATTAATATAGAAATTTTGCATAAAATCTATCAAAGCCAAATCAGACCAGAAAAGAAGTTATTTCCTTTTTTTCTAGATTCCCAAATAAATACTCTGCTACATCAATAGTAAAATTTTCAGTTTTTAGCAATTAATTTAACATTTTAAACTTTTAATTATGGGGTATATCATTTTCCACTCATAATGTTATCTCCTATGCAAAAAAGAATAGACCATATTTATCTATAGCAGTGGTGACAGTCCCCAAAGTGGGTTATATGCATTTAGAATATTGCTGGCTATTCAAACAATATTGAGTTGGAGCTAAAAATATGCTTTTCCATATCATTTGGTTTATCTAGATTAAAAGGTATTACTTTTAAAAAAGCTCTATTATCAGTTGCATTAAACGCGAATTGAGGTAATGGCTGATAAAATTTATCTTTACGATATGGATATATAAGAATTACTTCGCTACTATGCTGTAAATAATGATGACTATACGCAAACATTTGCTGAATATCACTATCTTTCAAGCTATATCGTCCTGACAAGTTATTTTGATCAATCAATTTCCATTTTGTGTCCAACACAATTTTTTTATTTTGTTTTTCAATATAGATATCTGGTTTTAACTTAAAAATTTGTCTATTTTCATGTGTACATATATGCTGACTTGATACTTGTGTCTTCACTTTCCAATCTTTTAAACTTCGGCGTAAATGATAAGCAACATAATGCTCAAATAATCTTTCCATTGGGAACAATAGGCTCATCCCACGCCAACCACCTTGAGTAGATACTGGCATATATTCACTTAAAATTAGCTCAGTCCATGGCTTTATATCTGCATATAGTGCGAGTAAACGCCCTGACTGCCACTGTTTAAAATCTTGAGCTATATTTTGACTCTTTGGAATTTCCCCAGTCATTAAGCGAAGCTCTTGAGCAAGTTTCCAATTTTTAGAACTCCTTGTTTTTTTACAGACTACTTCTAAGGCTGTTTTAATTAACCTATTTTCAGGACGATCAACTTCATAGATGTCGTGCTCAATCGGGAAAATATGCTTTCTTGCTGGGGATTGCCGCATATGTTTCACATGCTGTAATTGCCCTCTCAAGTACTTTTGCTCTTCTTGCACACGTTGATAATCAAAGCGTAAACCACGTTGAATAAGTTTTTCAAAGTTACAAAGAAACTGATCTATGATCCACTCATGTATAGGCTGTTTAAAACGACTTAAATTTGCCTCACCAGCATCGCGATATGGTAAATGTAAAGATACCTTAAGCATCTTTTTTAAAAGCTCACGTTCTTTTGCAATCACCGTTTCATTAGATTCACTAGGCTCTATATCAACATGCTTCGGTAATATTTCAATACGCGTACCACACCTAGTTTCGAGAACTCCGACATATTGATCTAGTCTGAGTTTTCTACGTCCCGCTAATTCAAATACCTTTACACCATGTCTAGAAAATGATGCTGAGAGTTCACACAAATGGTCAAAAGCAGACGCAGAAATATAAGCATGGTCTATCGTTGATTCAGGGCATCCAGCATATGCAACACTAAGATATGCATATTCTCTGACGGTTATCAGATCAGACATATTTGCCCCTATCAATGCTGAATAATCTTTGCAAAACTTGCAATCGACTTAAATGATGTCGGCACCAACTCCCAAGTTTTTTTATCTTCAAAGTATCCTAAATCTTCAGAATCTACATTCGGAAATATTACTGATTTTTCTACAGGTTTTGGCTTAAGCATTCCATTACCATTTAAAACTAAATTTATCTTTGCCCAGTCATCAAAGAAATACTCCTGAAGCTGAGGGATAATTTTTTGCTTAAAAATATGAGCTAAATTTTCAAGTGTCGGTTGTTCTTTCAAAACCATAAAGTTAGCGTGACCAATACAATGATCTCGATCAATTAAGATTTCGATTCGTTGGTTGATGACTGTTAATAATCGTTCAATATCGACACCCTCAACACTCATATCTTTCAATAAATTCGGTTGAGGTGGCATCTCAATAAAAGTGAATCGACGACGCAAGGCTATATCTAAGCCTGTTAGTGATCGATCTGAAGAGTTCATTGTTCCAATAATGTATACATTATCAGGTACAGCAAATTCTTCTTTTGAGTAAGGCAAAGTTACGGAAAGTGCTTCATCTGCCCCTGCCCGCTTTGTAGCTTCAATCAGAGTAATTAGCTCTCCAAAAATACGAGAAATATTACCGCGGTTGATTTCATCAATAATGAGAACATGAGGTTTAGTAGGTTGATTATTTTGATTCCTAAATTCTAAAACCAATTTTATTAAATTAGCCCATACAGAATTATAACCATTAACGATATATGGTTCTAACAATCCATGATTATTATCTAGTTTATCTAGAGCTGTTTTTTCACTTAAATCTTCTATACTAATTTTTTCTTCAGCTACACTTTCTAATAATAAATTGGCTAAATCTACAGATAAGTGAATCAAATTTCCATTTGGTTTTTTTACAGTCAAGACATCAGAACTAACTGCCTGCAATATATAACCCCGTCCAAACTCTTTACCCAATATACTTCTAAATTCTGTAGTTTTGGTTAATTCACAAATTTCTTTAAATATGCCTGATTTCACCTCATAACGTAAGTTACCTTGATCATTAGTTTCAGCTCGAATGCCTTCCACAAAATCCTCATAACTAAAGCTTTGATGAAAAGTTACAAACTTAATCTGTCCTTTATTCTTATACTCATCAAATCTGTTTTTTAGGTCTTCACGCTCTTCTTTTTCCAAATCTTCTAGGGACTTATCTTCAATAATCGAAAGTGCGTGATTGATTGTATTAAAAGTTTTACCAGTACCAGCAGCACCAAATAAGATACGATTTAATGGTTGTACAATGATTTGATCTGGCATTTCCTTATCTTCCTTTGGATGACTATTAGTTAATGAATTCTGTATAGCCAATTCATACCATTCACAAAATTTTTCTAAATCACTTAAACTATTTATCTCAATGTAATATGCTTTATTACCCTTATACAAACTAGGAGCATGAGACTTCAAACCATCATGACGCCCTTCGTTTTCATCATATTTACCGAATATTTTCGAATTATTATCAATAAACTTAAATTGAAAGTATTGGTTGTCTTCTGGGTCTACACCTAAAAACAAAGAAGGTTTAGAATTTTCTAAAATCAAAGCTAACTCTCTATTAGAATTATTTCTAAATCCAACTATTTTCTTGGTTGCTTCCTTAGTTTTCTGATATTTTGTTTTTAAAAAATTGTAAGCTTCTAAAGTTGTAAAATAGTCTTCTACTTCATAATTTACAGGGTATAAATCTTCACCTGAATAATCTAAGTCTAACTCCTCAGTGAATGTCTTTACCTGATCTAGCCAGTCCTTCAAATTTAATTCTTTTTGTACAGATTGATCATATCCTTGTGGTAGGACATCCTCATCAACATGTAATAATCTATATGTTTGATCTGTAATGTACAGTATAAAATTTCCATTCTTTTCCAAATGAAGTACAAATAAGAAATCTTCAACTCTCTTCGCTTGAATCTTCTTTCTTCCAAACCCTAAATATCCATATTTAGATGAACCTGCATGATAAATATCTATTTCAGGAAATACTTGCTTAATTTCCGATAACAACTCCCAGAACCATTTTTTTTGTTCTTGAGATAAAAGTGCAACATACTCACTAATACGAGGCAAATTAAATTTTTGCTTAAACTCTTCTAATTCCATGAATTAAATAACCTTATGCTTTATCTATTATCATCTTGTTTTTTGCTGGCTTACCAACACATCATAAATAATATTGGCAAACTGCTTCATCTTGGCTGGATCACTCATCAATTGAGTCATCTGTTCGATGTGAGCTGCGTTACTATCGAGTACCGCATCATCTAAAGCACTATCAAACTCACCCAACATCGCTTGTTCACGGGTATTGTTTTGAATCTGCTTCATCATCTTGGCGTTTTCAGACATCTTGTCTGCCACTGTGTAGACATAATTAATCATGTCCTGATCTGTCAGCTTATCGGTAATAAAAATATCATTTACACGCTGTAAGATGACCGATAAAAAATCTTCTTGTTTATTTTTTGCTTTTGCCGAACCCAGATCATTGGCTGGTTCTAATTTATGCTCAGCACTATCCGCTTTCAGTTGGATATCCTGCTGGCGGATTTTAGAGAGCCGATAATGACTCATTGAGACATTACTTAAATCAATCACATCTTCCTCCGCTGCTTGCTCACGCAATAGAGGACGTAAACTACGAGCAAACAAACTGATTTTTTCGAGTTCTTTATCATCATATTCCACAATTTGTGACATAAACTCATAAAAACGACTAAAACTACCTAAATCCTTTTTAAAGATTTCTAGTGCATCACGTGCCTTTTTCGCTTCTGCAAATTCATTTTCAGCATTTGCAATCAACACAGGCTCACCTGTTCGTTTGGTAATTTCCAAACGATTCTTGGTCACGTCATAATCATTGATTGCTTGAGAATAGCGTTGCTGCCAACGTTGCATCGCTGGTTTACAGATATTGGCAAGTGCTGCATTAGATTTGTTTTTGCTATAGAAAGCCTCAACAAATTGCTCAACTTCGGTCATGAGAAAAATACGTGCTGATTTAAGTTTCTCAACCAAGTCATACACGATGTCAGGATTAGAGACATCTGCCAGCTCTGCTGTTTGGTAGTAGGGCTGGAATGCATCCAAAATTTCTTGTGGTTCGTTGAAGAAATCTAGAACAAATGTGCCTGATTCAGCTTTGCCAGGATAAGTTCGGTTTAAACGGGATAAGGTTTGCACACACTCAACACCACCGAGTTTTTTATCGACGTACATAGCACACAATTTTGGTTGGTCGAAACCTGTTTGAAATTTATTGGCAACGATCATCACTTGAAAGTCATCGCTATCAAATGCCTTACGCATTTCACGCCCTTTCAAGTTCGGATTCATATTACTTTCAGTAAACTTCTGCCCAACCAAATGACCGCTATCCGCATCATGATCAGCAAATTCGACTTCACCTGAAAATGCCACCATCGCCTGAATATTGGCATAGTTTTGCTCTGCCACATATTTATCAAAGGCCTGTTTGTAGCGTACCGCTTCTTTACGTGAACTGGTCACCACCATGGCTTTTGCTTGACCACCCAATAAGCCCATCACATTCTTTTTAAAATGCTCAATAATCACGCGTACTTTTTGCGAGATGTTGTGGTCATGTAGTCGCACCCATTGATTAAGCTTAATCTTGGCTTTTTTGGCATCGACCTGATCGTCTTTTTCCTCAATCTTTTGTTTCAGTTTATAAATCACTTTATAGTTGGTGTAATTTTTTAGGACATCTAAAATAAAGCCTTCTTCAATCGCTTGGCGCATTGAATAGACATGATAGGCTTCAGGCTTATTGGTCTTGGATGGTGGTAAATCAGGATTCGGCAAACGACCAAATAACTGTAGTGTTTTATCTTTTGGTGTTGCAGTAAAGGCGTAAAAACTTAAATTATCACTCCCTTTACGTGAAGCCATGACCGCATCTAATATATCTTCTGACGTGAGCTGATCATCTTCATCACGCTCATCAAGCATCAGCGTTTCTTTGAGCTGTCGTGCCGTTGAGCCACTTTGCGAAGAATGTGCTTCATCGGCAATGACCGCATATTTACGTTCTTTTAAACTGGTACTGTTTTCAATTGCTTTGAGCACATGAGGGAATGTCTGAATGGTGACAATAATAATCGGCTGTGCCATTTCCAATGCTTTTGCCAATTTTTCAGATTTAGAGCCATCACCCTCTTTATTATTAATCCGTCCAACCACACCATCGGCATGCTCAAACTGATAAATCGTATCTTGTAGTTGTGCATCCAGAATGGTTCGGTCAGTGACTACAATCACAGAATCAAACATCTTGTTATTGTTGGCATCGTATAAGCTAGACAGTTGGTGTGCTGTCCATGCAATTGAGTTGGACTTGCCTGAACCTGCACTATGCTGAATCAAATATTTTTGACCCGTTCCTTCTGCCAAAGAATCTTCAACCAGTTTGGTCACGACTTTCCATTGGTGATAACGTGGGAAAATCAGGCTTTCTTTTTTATATTTACGCCCTTCCCAGTCTTCTTTTTCTTCAATCTGTAAGTGAATAAAATTACCAATAATATTCAGTAAGCTGTCTGGGGTTAGAACTTCATTCCACAAATAACCTGTGGCGTATTCATTCACATCTTCAGGCACATCATTGCCTGCACCCTGTTCTTTGGTGCCTTTGTTAAAGGGCAAGAAATAGGTGTTGTCGCCATTGAGATGGGTTGCCATATAGACTTCATACTGACTCACCGCAAAATGCACCAATGCACCACGTTTAAAGGTCAGTAACGGTTCTGGTTTATTGGTTTCAGGGTCTTTTGGCAGGCGTGTTTTTTTGTACTGTGCCATGGCATTTTGCACGGCTTGTTTAAACTCTGACTTGAGTTCCAGCGTTGCCACAGGAAAACCATTAATAAACAGCACTAAGTCGATGCGCCATTTTTTTGCTTGTTTACCTGTTGCTTCAAGCTCAGCTTTGTTGGCATATGGGCTATACACCAACTCAGGTACAACACGACAAATATTCTGTTTGTAAATTTCATTGAGTTCAGGGTTTAGACCATGTTCAGGTTTAAACTGGCAAAATGAAAAACGTGTACCACGGGTTTTTAGCCCATGACGTAATACACCCAAAGTCCCATAACTACGAGATTCAATATCGGTGGCATTAATATTCGCCTTTTTAAGCTGCGCCACCACAGTATCTAAAAAATGGCGTTCAGTATCATTGGGGAAAATGCTTTTAAATTTCTGCCATTCTTTGTCTTGAGTCTTTTGTACAAAATCCAGAACATCTTGTTCATATAAGGCTTTTTCACGGTGATAGCCTTGCGGTGAACCGACCTGCCAACCGTGGCTTTGCATTTGCGTAATAATGTCTTGTTGGAAAACCGTTTCTAACGTTACATCCGATCTCATTTTTCCCGTCACCCCTTTAAATTCTAAATATCTTTTCTATTTTTTAATCTGCCAGATTGGATAAGTTTGCCAATCTTCAGGAAAGCCCATAAATGCTTTTGATATGTTATTATGCGACAACAAAAGATCAATCAAACGCTGACGCCATGTATGTTGTAGCGTAATTTTATCCATAAAGTACAGTAGAAAAACCAAGCTATTATACAATTTACGATCTGCCGAAGTCGTTTGATCAAAATTGCACTGCTGCGCTAAGCCCAAAGGTTTGTTTCGAGGTTTCGCAATGGTTTTGGTAAATTTACGATTCCATAGCCGTGAGTGATGCGCGCAAGTATTTCGCAAATATACGAGATGGTGTAATAAACCTTCAAATTGCATCTCTGCACAATCAAAGTGACCTGATATTGCTTTTCGAGTATGTCTTGGTGCAAGCAACTGATACCATTTAGAAAGTTGCCCAAAGCTCATCACTTCGCACACTGCCCAAATTGGTGGCAACTCAGGTTCATCATAAGTACGTTGATAGTGTTCTATAAATACTTCATCGGCTCGGTCAATTTCTCCCTGTAATCCCTCGAGCAATTTCGACCATTTGTATTCGTTTTTAAAATATTGCGGATGCATAAATGCATGTGCGCCATGCTGATGCGCCAGTTCATAGGCAAATTGGGTACGAATTGCTACTTCAATCCGTTCGATTGCATCGAGTACCAATAGTCTGAGTTCACGGTCGAAAACATAAAGCTCCCACACCTGTTCAAAATAGGTATTTTCTTTAAAACAATGGGGTGAATGAGTCTGTTCAAAGGGTAGCCAATAAGCACCCAAACGATAGTAATTGACTTGAGCTAAATGGAAAATTGCTTTTTGTTCGTCATTAACAACCATACCACGAGATTTTAAAATCTCGAGTTGCTCGGAAAATGTTTTGGGGGATTTATTGAATGGTTTCATACAGCATGCCCTATCAACTGAGGCAACTGTATAGAACTCAAGTGATTATTATTTTTATAAAGGCTAGAAAAAAGTAACCCGACAATTTGAGGATACAATTGCTTGCATAGCCTTGTCGGGTGTTGTTGGGCATATTGTGCAACTTTGTGCATTTTTATGCAATGGCTTTTTGTTCGCATTTGCGAACAGATTTGTATAGAACACATGGAGAGCATCATGCACTTAACTCCATATTATCTTGATTATTATTTTTATTCGGATTTTGCCAATCACGGACATCAATTTTACCTGTCACAGCTGCTGAGATAAGTGCTGTACGGCGTTCTTGCATGAGTTGAATGGCTGATTTAGCCTGATTCATCAGATATTCACTTTTTAATAAATATCGATCTAAATATTCTGCGATTGTGAATTGTTCTTCTAAAGGAGGTAGAGCAAAAATAAAGTTATTCAAGAACTCTGATGGTACACGTTTTAATCCGCCTGCACCTGTCATTGCTCCTGTACCTAACTCCATAAATTGTTCTTCTTGCAAACGATAATATAAGAATTGATTGCTAATACTGTTATTCGTTCTTAATACATATATTTCGGAAGAACCAAAACCAATCCCATTTTTTAAACCACTTGCTACGACCATATTTTTATTTTCAAAACATGGTGTAACTTTAGCTAGCAATAAGTCACCATCTTTGAAATATGTATAACCCCCAATCACTTCAGAAATTGGTTTTTCCTCATCTTTAATGAGCCTACCAAGTTTTAACTTCTCCATTGGCACGAATGTACAAAGACGGTTATCTGTATTTAATACTTCACTTTTCTTTGGTGTGAGTTCTGCAACGTATTTAATTCTAGTTGTATGCCAATGCTCAGGCACTTTCCCCAACCATTCCACACCTGAATTTTTCATCGGTACATTAGGATTTAAACCTTTGGTCACTGCACGACTAATTACCGCTTGGCGTTTTTCTTTCAGTAGTTCAATCAGTTTTTCTTGTTTGGCAATTAAGGTGTCAATTTGTGCTGTTTCATAGTCGAGGAAATTAATAACTTGCTGAATACCTTCAATCGACTTAGGTAAAGCAATTTTAATATCACCTACTGTGTCAGTATTTAAATTCAGTTGTGTTCCCATTTTCCCAAGCCCTTTATAAGCCTGTTCTCCTGCAAACACGTAAAATAGAAATTTATTAGGAATCTTTAGCTCAGGAAAATAAACAAAACCATCGTGAATACATGCCTTAATCCTATTAATACATGGCTTTCCAACTGTACCAGCAATACTTAAAAATAATTGATTTGGTTCTAATTTAACACTTAAAGAACTACCTAACTCAGACATGGTTTGAGTGGTATGTAAAAGGTAAGTATCAGAAGCTGAAACATCCGCAATTCTGACCCACGCATATTCCCCACTATCATCAAAATATTTAGGATCATCAATTGGTCTTGGGCTAGCTCCACGTTTTACTGAACTTAGATGCTTAATCTTAATGATTTCCCAATCTTTAGGAACTTGTTCTAACCACTCCACACCCGAATCTTTATACTCAATATATTTCTGATACTTTGCCATTAAGAATGTACCTCTTGCAGAAGTGCCATAATTTCACGGCTTACCGCATCCAAATCTGCATCAATCTCGCTTAAATCACGTGGCGGTTCATAGACATAAAAATGACGGTTAAATGGAATCTCATAACCGAC
Organism: Acinetobacter sp. WCHA39; assembly: GCF_002165385.1. Taxonomy (NCBI): domain Bacteria; kingdom Pseudomonadati; phylum Pseudomonadota; class Gammaproteobacteria; order Moraxellales; family Moraxellaceae; genus Acinetobacter; species Acinetobacter sp. WCHA39. The sequence goes on along the minus strand of NZ_NHRP01000014.1, from coordinate 75,000 downwards.
TATGCCAATTTCAGCATCTTGTGCATCACGTTTATCCGCATTGATCCACGCATCTGGCACATGTGGTTGTACTTCACGCTTAAAGTAAGACTCAATTAAATTGGTGGTGTTTTGGCTTGGGTCAAGCGCAATATTTTCCGCATCACGCAAGTCACCATCCTGTACAAACTCAACCACTTTGCCTTGGTAGCTAAACTGACCATACAGCGGATTTTCTTTCGCTTTAATGACTTTATTAATAACAGGTTCAGCTTCAGGATTTTTCCAAGTCACCGCATCAAGAAATTGCTTTTTCTCTTTGGCTTCAAGTTTAATGCTAATGTCTTTTAAAGCCTGTTTGAGCAGCTCATCAAAGGCGTTAAAATCGTCATGCTGTGCAGTACCAATCTTGGCTTGTAAGGCTTCTGCCTTACGCATTAAAGCGCGTTGCTCTAACCAAAGTTTTGGTTCAAGTACGGTTTTAATGTCTTTTTCTTTCAGTTCACTAAATTCCGCTTTGATCAATGCACGAATTTCAATCTGTTGATCATCACTCAACTGACCATAGTTCGTGTCAGTCCAATCAGTGCCGTAATCATCGTAAATTTTCTGCATCACCGTATTAAACGGCTTTGGTGCAAAACGTAAACTCGCAATTCGTTCATCAGACAATTGAGCAGATAAACGTAGTGGACGTTCAATGGTGACGCGACGGTAACCAAATTCATAGCTGTTAAAAATTTTGCTTGAGAATGGTTTTTGCTGTTCACTTTCACCATCCAAAGTCAGCGTATCTACCGCTTCAAATGCACCATAGTTTTGGGTAATGGTCTTAATTTCTGCATCAGTCAGATAGTTACGCTTCGAGCCAAGTGACTTACGCATTTTCGAACTGAGGTTCGACGCATTAATTAAATGCACTTTGCCTTTACGTTCAGCATCTTTCTTATTGCTCAGTACCCAAACATAGGTCGCAATGCCTGTGTTATAGAACATATCCGTTGGTAGTGCGATAATCGCTTCGAGTAAATCCGCTTCTAAAATATAACGGCGGATTTCACTTTCACCACTGCCTGCACTACCCGTAAACAACGGTGAACCGTTTAGAATAATACCAATACGACTGCCTTGACCTGTGCCATCAATATCACGCATTTTACTGATCAAATGCATCAGGAATAATAGTGAGCCATCAGAGACACGCGGCAAGCCTGCACCAAAACGACCATTAAAGCCCTTTTGTTCGTGTTCGTCTTTAATCTCTTGTTCGATTTTTTTCCAGTCCACACCAAATGGTGGATTGGACAGCATATAATCAAACTTTTCATAGGCAAGCTGGTCATTAGACAATGTATTGCCTAACTTGATACGGCTGACATCCTGCCCTTTAATCAACATATCCGCTTTACAAATAGCGTAGGATTCTGGGTTCAATTCCTGACCAAACACACGCATCACGGCTTCTGGATTATGCTCATACACATATTCAGTACCTGATGATAGGAAACCGCCTGTCCCAGCAGTAGGATCATAAATGGTTCGAATCACGCCTTCTTTGTTTAAGGCATCATCATCTTGGCTAAAAATGAGTCCAGTAGTGAGTCGTACAATATCTCGTGGGGTAAAGTGTTCCCCTGCGGTTTCATTTGAGCTTTCAGCGAAACGACGAATCAGTTCCTCAAATACCAAACCCATGTCATGGTTAGAAATACTTTGTGGACTTAAATCCGTGCTCGCAAATTTTTGCACGACTTTATAAAGTAGGTTGGCATCGTCCAATAAGCCTGTGAACTCATCAAACTTAAAGTGTTCAAAGATTTCACGCGCATCTTTTGAAAATTGCTGGATGTAATTACTCAGATTGGCTCGAATATTTTTTTGCCCGAGGCTACTTAAATCAAGCTCTGAAGTATTAAAAAATGACAAACTTTCAGTCGCTTTCAATAACATTTTTTCTTTTGCTTCTTCTGGCAAAGGCAGCGCCTTCACTTTTTCATTCGCTTCAAGCACTTTAGCTTTGCTTGGCTCAAAGACACACTCTAAACGACGTAGTAAAGTGAATGGTAAAATCACACGTCCGTATTGAGATTGCTTAAAGTCACCACGAAGTAGGTCTGCGACTGACCAAATGAAAGCTGCAACTTGAGAAAAATTGTTATTTGTCATTGAAATATACCGCTTGCTTTACAGCTTGAAACTTAAAATTTATGCGGCTAATTGTGCCTGATTTACAATGGGTTTTACCAGCCGTAGAATAAGATAAAAGTTGATTAATTTTAATTAAAATCGGCTTTCTAAGTCTTATTAAAAATAGAAATTTATATATTTATCATTAACTTCAAAAATGATGAAAAACTAAACTTCGACATGTCAACTATTAGTAACTGATATATAAAAATAGGAAAATAAAGAGTGCTATTCAAAACACAAAATTATCATCAAATTCAGTACCTAGGTGACAATGGAGTTACTCAGGATTGCATAATAGCTTTGGCTAATTTGCTACAAACACACTCAGAATTAGAGTTTGCACTATTACTGTCCTGCGATAATTATCATGGATTTGTAATTCAAGATCATCGTGAAAATTTTTATGTTATCAGATCTGGATTTACTTCTGGCTATCCAGGCGAAGGGCCAAAAGGTTTAGCTAAGGCACTTGTTCTTTTAGAGAAACATCAAATTGAAGTTGAAGAAATAAATATCACATCAAAATTATTAAACAAATTGAATCAGGCTATTCTAAGTGATCAAGATATAAATACATTTTTTAAAACACCTGCCATAAGACCACTACGATTAGCTGACTATATTTATCCCTTTCAGGAACAATTGAATAAAGTTAGGACTCTCCAGTCTTACTACCCTTTGGAACTTCCTTATGCAATTTTAGATGATCGCATATTTGACTTAGCATTATTGTTCAGATCAGACCCTGATGCGGCTTTATTGAAAGCATATAAACGACTTGAAGATATTGTCAGGACTAGAACAGGCATTAAAGAAAGTAACTCCAAACTTTTCTCTCAAGCATTTACATTATCAACCTCGCCATTGACTTGGAATGTCCCTGATAAAGCTGAAATCGTTGGAAGAGCCAATTTATTTATTGGAACATATCAAGCTTTTCGCAATGCTAGAGCACATAGAGAAAGCATTGAAAATAAAATACAAATGTATAGGGAGTTTTTATTAATTAATGAGCTTTTTATCTTGGAATCAGAAGCAATAGATAATTTAAGTAATACTGATACCTAAAATACATCAGATTCGTTTAGAATGGATTCCACACTAGGTATCCATTCTCTTTTGCCTGCCGATATGCCCAGCTTGCAACACCATGTGATCTTTCAATATTGGTCAGAAAACCCAGCTTTGATAGCTCGTCTGTAATCAAGTTATCAAAGTGGTGATTGCGTTCTTGCCACTGCAACAAAAACTCTTCTGACGCCAAGAAATCACTTTTAGCTGAGTTGCATTTTTCATCTGCAAGCACAAAATTATGACCTGTATCTGCTGGATACATCGCCCAAGGTATGAAATGGTCTACGGTCCATTTATTTTGCTTAATTGGCTTTTGGCAGTAAAAACACTTACATGCCTGTAGGTCAACTAGAAATGCCCCTACTTGTCGAAGCTGATTTCGACTTGGCTCAAACATGAATGTTGCCAAATCAGGTAAGCCATCAAGAACCAATAAATTACCTTTATTTAACCTTACAAAATCAACCCACTTTTTCTGACATAACTCCTCAATGATTTCGCTAAACTGACGCAAGCAATACATGACATTTGGTAGAAGTATAAGTTGTTTTCGAGAATCTTCTAAACAATATAAAAACTCAACATTTTGACCTTTCAAATTTTGTAGGTAAGTTACAGGCATCTTCTTTACGATATCTGCCACTTTCTTTTTCAATTGCAGCCAGTAGACATGATCTCGTCTGGCTAAGGCAAGGGATTTATAACTTTGTTGGGCAGTTTGAATTAAGCTAATAATTCCTGCTTGCTTGCCATTATTCTGCTGTAATAGGAACGGTTCATTTTCATTAAAATGAAATGGAAGAGTCTGCTTCCAGTATAAATCTATGAATTTCTCTGCAATATCCGAATAGTCTAACGTTAAGCTTTCCCCAGTATCATCTCCTTGCTCAATCGCTAAGCGAGAAAGACTCATCAACAAAGCAAATTTATAAGTCGAAGAAAAACTTCCTGAATGCAAAATTTGCTGGATCTGTTTCAGAAACCTGAGTTGCTGCTGTGGTGTAGGTATAGATACTGACATTATTTTTTCAATTTTGTTTTTGAAATACGATATTAAGCCAATCTTCATGATGATCGGGACGCTTATCAATGGTAATCCATTGTTGTAACAGTAAAATATTATCAAATTTTTTTAACAGGATCTGTGCCTGTGATTCATCCATATCTGTAAATTGTCTTCCATCCTTATAACGATCTCCCACGCCATATTTAAATGACATATAGCAGATACCATTCACTTTTAATGCTTTTAGTATTTTTTCCAGTACCTCAGGCAAGCGTTCTCTTTCACAATGTAATAGTGAAGCACATGCCCAAATACCATCATACTGGTTTAGCTCAGCTAATTCGTAAAAGCTTTCAAAACGCACCTCAATTCCAGTTAAACGGCTTGCCTTATCAACCAGTTCTTTTGAATAATCTGTTGCTGCTACCTGATAACCTTTATTCTTAAAAGCCAAGGTATCCCTACCTGAACCACAACCTAAATCAAGTATAAAAGCCTTGTCTGATAGATAGCGTAAAAATGGTTGGTATAGACTCTCCATATCTACTTTGAATGTAGACTCGAAGAACCCTAATGCATTGATATCGTAATAATCTAAAGTTTGTTTCATTTATAACATGAGTAATTTTTTTCGATTCTACCAAAAAAATAAGGGAGCAAAAGCTCCCATTACTCTCGTTCTTCCATCTTAGATTCAATCCACTGATGGATCTCCCAAGCAGACCAGCCGATACGCATCTCTGTTAAGCGTATAGGTTGAGGAAATGTCGGATCATAATACTTTGATTTCTTGTTGATCATCTCATAGATTTTTGACTTGCTCAGAGCAGTAAATTCAACGACATGCTTGATATTAATGATTTGATTCATTTGAAAAGTTTGACCTGTGAACGCATTCATGATGTTTTTCTCCTGATCATTGATGCGAGCGGCAATTCGCTCAAATGATAGAGCGCTCCGTAAGAAAAAACTTTTGGCTTCCCACGCAATCAATTCAAAGCCTGCACCGACTGCTGCAACCCTTTCTGAATATCCTGAACATGAGTTAGGTCATGCGGTGGCTGAGATGATTCTTGTTTGGATTCATCTGAGTAAAACTCCTCAACAATATCCAAACCCTCTTCACCACCCACCTCAAAGCTGGCATTGCCATAGCCCTGCCGTGCCACATGATCCAATGCCTCCTGATAAAACCCTGCTGCCTTACTCACTTCATCAATCTGCTTGGCTGATTTAATTGCCTCTTGCAGGTTGATCCCATCACGTAAAGTTAAATCCACGTAATAGATCGGAGTACGATAACTTTGCGTGGTGCTTTTGCCTCGTAAAGTAAGTTGCAAAGGCAAGCATGAAAGCAGGTCACCCGATGCTGCATGATAGTAACTGAGCCGTGCTGCCAAGGTGCGGATACTGTTAAAGCCAGTAGTCCTAAAGATAAATGTACCGAACTCATCTGATTCATCTAGGTTGACATAGAGTCGTCCATAGGGTTTACATAATCCACCTTGTGCCAATGGACATAAATCAGGTGATGGGCATGAATGTTGTTCAACGCCGTTTTGTCCAAGTCGCTGACAGGTTTCCCCATTGCCCGAGCAGATTAGCCGTCCTGTTTGTCGGTCAAATAGGCTGTACTCTGCCCGTAGGTTCAACTCAGGATCATTAAAAATCATGCGGACTGGTATGGTTCTGAGCTTTTGGTTTTGGTTCGGTGCTTTGGCACGGAGTTGTTCATCCAGTGGATGTTTGACCCAACCATCCTTGTTCTGGATTTGACTGGTAATCGTAAATTGATCGTCCTTTTCAGGCAGACGTTTTCCATTCTTTTCCACGATCTTACCGATGCTGATACGACCTAAAACGGGTGGTGTGATTGCTAAACCTTTAATCATGTTGGATTCCTCTTCGGTAATTTTTGACTGATGCCCCTTTGATATGAGTAAGAAGCAGTCATTTTTTGAAATGCATATAAATCTCGCAAGGCAGTCCATTTGCTCTCTATAGGTACGTTTCCTCAACGTGCTTATGGGGAGCGGGGGCTGTTTTGCGCTTTTTTGATGAATTGGGGATTTGATGGGTTGGATGGATTTTTGTGGGAATGTTTGTGGATTCGGCTTAGGCTAATTTATTTAGACTGATCATCATCCGCATAAATCTGAAAACGCCGTGTGCCCTGCTTGTTCTGTGGGAACTGTTGCAGGAACTCAGGATGCTGTTGCAACAAGGCTTTACTGTCCAGACCGACTGAATCCTTGGATTTCTTCCAAGTAACAGACCCTGTTTTAAAAGTCGCTCGTTCTGCATCCTGCATCTTGGCTTGGATTTGATGCTTAAGCTGGTCAAAGCTGGCTTGGTGCTGTTCGATCAGATGACGTTGTTTTAACAATTGCTCAAAGTCCTGATTGGCTTTTGGGTCTTCAGATAAATCCGTCGTACTGAGTGGAACATGGGCTGGATATAACAATTGTAAAGCTTTGGCTGCCGATTCAGAGGCATCCACATCAGGTGGAATATCCTTTTCTACACATTCCCAGAAATAGCGTTCCGCATTGATGAGATATTTGATCACCGTTTCATTTCTGGTTACCTTAAAAATTCGGGTTTCATGCCCACAGATCAAGGCACAAATATGTGCTGCCTGCTTTCCTGTTACTGCCAATTGATGCTGCACCTGACACAACACATATAAAGGTACGCCATCTCGCCATAGTTTTGAGCCATATTCCCCCACCGTTTTACATTCCAGAATCTGCACTTCATCATTGCCCACCACGGCATAATCCAGATTTGCCAACATAAAGTGTTTGTCTTCATCGGGGTGTTGTAACACTGCATTGACTCGACGCACCTTATTATTGGTGTGCATGCTGTAGTATTCAGCCACCAACGGTTCTAGCTGCTTGCCCCAGTACAACGGTGCATAGCCTACGCTTTCATCCTCGATATTTTGTTGCATCCGCCCTGTCTTGATCATCCACAGTTCCAGCATCGACATATACGGATTCAGTCCACAGGCGGTGGCGGCATCACTACTGCCAATGCCCTGTTTTCTGACTTCCAGCCATTGCTGGTAATTCATCTGTTTGGTGTTGGCAAGTCGTTTTGCTACAGGTGTTTTGGTTTTGCGTGGCTGCGTATTCGGTCGGTCTCGTTTGGTTCGAGTTCCGACTTCAACCTGTTGAGTCGATGAGTTTTGAGTGGTTGGATTCAGGTTGGGTGAATACGGCTGTAACGGTGGATTGTTTAAGGTGTTTTGAATTTGAGTATGACTATTCATTAGAAATATTCCTGTATCGATAAAAGTGTAAAAGCTGAATTTCGGGCATAAAAAAAGCCACGTCGGGGGAGACGTGGCGAAAGGGTTCTGCGGTTCAGGTTTTACCTGATGGTTAAAATAAGATAGTTTTCTTAAATAAAACTGAATAATGAAAGGGTTTATTAAGACACCATTCTTAATGCCTGTTCCACACCTCGTTGTTTAATGGCTGCACCTGCACCAAACCAAGCTGAATCTAGTCGATGGTCGATACTCATGGCTCGACGTTCATGGTCACAAAACTCGGTGATGCTGCATAGCAAACCATACGCCGTATCTTTAGCGGAACTCAGTTCTGCCCCACGTCCATGTCCGTTAAACATGGTCATGACTTTTGACATTGCTCGTCCATTCGGTTCAGTTTTATTGTCGGCTTTGGATGGGTTTATTTGATTCGGCATCGCTGCATTGCGGTAGTACTGAATAATACCTTCATCCTGTTCCGCCATACTGAGATTGGTATTGTTAAACACTGCATCGAAGTAGGCTGCTGCTTCTTGCTGAGTGACTTTACGCTGACTCAGTTGCTTCATTTCATACATGTGTTCATCCCATGCACGGACTGAAATCCCCAGTTGCCGTTTGACCCGATCCGCATCGAATCGGGTGCTATGTGGCACTTTGACCACACCACTATTGCCTTGCTGTCCACGTAAAGCGATTGCCAAAGTGTTGTTACACACCACCCGAATACTGGTAAATTGTGCCGTGGTGGCTAATGTGCCATCGCAAGCAGTAGCTAAAAGAATATAGCCATTGCTGACATCTTTTCCTTTTAAGGCTGCGCTTTGCCCTGTCCGTGCCAGTGCCCAGAATTTCTTACCGCCTTTAAGTACCCCTGCTGTTTCCAGTTCAAAGCCTGATTGTTCAGTCAGGTCACGGTAGAAATGTAATATTTCTCTAGGCTGGACTTCCTGAAAGCGTTGGCTCACCACCGACAAGGGTGCGTGGGTATCGGAGCGATATAAAACCCGTTGTTCTTCAAAGGGCATAATGATGTTCTGCCCCCGATGATTCTGTGCCATATAACTGACATCGGAAGATTCAATCCGCCAGTCCATGCCTGCCTGCTGTGCCCAGACCTCAATCGGTTGGTTTGGGGTGAGTTGGTTGCCGAGTCCATGCCAAGGGGTTTGCCCAACGAATGCCATTGTTTCAACTAAATGTGCCATAAGATGTGTCCTTTAATTCTGCTGTAAATGATGTCTTGTTCAGTATTTATGCGTGCTGATGCTGGAACGGGTTTGATCGGCCAGTACCAGAATCACCCCACCCAAAGCTGCACCTGCCACGCCACCGATCATCGGTGAAAAGCCCATCGACTTGGCGAGGTTCATGCCGAGCATTGCCAAAGTGGTCGGTGCGCTGGCAAGGCTGAGTTGCAGGGGTTGGGGTTCTCGAAAGCGAGGGTTATACGGTTCTTCTTCTGTATCCAGATACGACATGGAATTTCTCCAATAGTTAAGAAATGAGTATTTAAAACGTTGTTGCAAAGACCATAGAGTCAGTGCTTGGCGTTAGTTCATTTCAGTAATATGTATTTGAAATATTTTGGAATCGTATGCCTGCTCATTTTTTACTGAGTTGTACAAAACATCAGGACAAAATCGAATTGACCTATGAAATCGTTATGATTATGATGAGCTTGCTGACCCTCATGGTCAGTCGGTTTTAGCAGACCGTTCAGCCAAAGCACACTAAAAAGTCTATCTTTTTGGTGGGCGACCCTGCGTCTCCCCCTCTGCGGCGGAACGGGAGGGGGACACCTTAGGGTGTGCTGATCCTTTGGCTATCAGTCTGCTAACCCCTTTTCGTTTCGCCACCATTATTTAGCAGTGATGTGGTGAAACTTCTTTCGCAGCCAAAGGAGTCAATCATGACTGTTTTCTTTATTTCCAATCACGCCCCACCCTTATCTCTCTGTTATCACAGCTTGCCTGATCACATCAGTGCCTTTCCACGCACGGACTGATCCCGTTTGCCACTGCATTGTGGTTAATCAGGAGTTTCAGGCATGAAACTGATTGCTCAGTTGATTCTGGTCATTGGCTTTATTGTCATGGTCGGGCCGAGCTTTGTCCTGATGCTGCTCGCCATTATGTTCCTGATGGCTCTTGCAGGCTGGGACAACAAGTCCAACGACAAATAGCACCAGAACCAAGTCTTCCTAAAAGTTATAACAATATCAAGGTGAAAGGAAATGTTTACAACCAATCGTACAATGATCATGGGTGGGGTTTTATTGTGTCTGTTTGCCCTTACAGGCTGTGACAGTGCAACCAAAAAAGAATTTAAAAAAGGCTGTGAAATGGGAGGTGCGGACAGCTCTACCTGTTCCTGTGTCTATGACCAACTGGAAAAGCGTTATTCAGAAGAGCAAATGCAGCGCATTGGCAAGATGACCCCGATGGATATGGATTTACCACCTGATTTTGACCGTGCCATCGTTTCTGCCATGCAGCAATGCCAATAACTGATTAAGGATATTTCTCATGCAAGCCAAACATTACCTCATCGGCATCTATGTCGTGATTGCCCTGCTGTTCTCAGTTTACCTCAAGGGTTGCAGTGATACCTCAGATCGTCCTTATACCTACAACTTGGGTAAGGCCATCGTCTGGCCGATCTCAATGTTTAACTAATGACAACCCCATCAGGGTTGATGATGCCCATCTCAACCCTACGGTTAATAACAATAATCAGGATTTAATACAATGAACAACATCATCAAAGCCATTCTACAGTGCAGTGCGGTTGCAGCCTGCATGTCATTCACCAGCCTGAGTCATGCCGATGCAAAAAGCATGAACCAGTTTTATAACAATCCCGCCAGTGCACCTAAAGTGACCCGTTGCAAGGGCAACGTCAACTGTAATGCCTTTTATGCCCTGTCCAAGGAATGGCAGGTGATTCCAAAGAACTACAAACTGGATGGTTATAACCTGAGAAGTTTTATTGAAGACAATGATGGAGATGGTTTAAACCGTGACTTTGCTCCGCCACAGCAAGATCGTGCCTACCAGATTCTGGAGGCAGGTGCTTTTACCTTTAAAGAAAAAGCCCGTAATGATGCTGACTTTCTGATCTTTGTGAAAGGCTTAGCAGTTCTGCACTACATTGACCGTGGTCAGAAATAATAAAAATAAGGAATAAATAAATGAATCATTCAATCAAGGCATTGCTGCAATGCACTGCGGTGACAGGCTGCCTGTCATTTACCAGCCTCAGCCATGCTGACATGAATCAAGTGATGGCACTGATCAATGATCCCGCATCCGCACCTGCGATTAGACGTTGTGATGGTAATCAGAACTGTAATGCCTTTGTAGCAATCAGCAAACAATGGCAGGTGATTCCCAAGGATGATCCCCTGCGCTACTACATTTACAGTGCTGACCTGAATGCAATTCTCAGGGAGGGTGACAAAGGCCTGAATGAACAGAAGCTCAGGGACATTGATGAGTTTGCCTACCATCTGTTTGACTACAATGCGGAGAACTTTAATGACAGGTGGATGTACGTCAAGGGTTTAACCGTTCTGAAATATGTACAGCGTACCCAGTTTGATCCTCAGTGACAGGGACATTGCCCCACACATCCATCATCGATTTAAAAGGGACTTCCCATCATGAAAAGACTCATACTCACGGCTGTGATTTTATCCAGCCTCACCGCCTGCAATAAGAAACCTGTCGGAGAATCCACAGAACCCGCAACCGATGTTGCCAATATGGATTTGGCTGACCTCAAACCACAAGGCGACACCTCAGAAAAAGCTGACTGGCCTTTGGATGCAGCCACAGAACAAAAGGCTGAGGCTGCCGCAATTGCCCATGACCAATATGATCCAGACAGTATTTATACGGGATCAGACAATATTGCCATTCCATCGCCCCAACTCAAAAGACGGCTGTTGCCTGGGGAAACGGTAGAGGTTCAGTTCAGACCCGAGGGATTTGTTCCGATATACAAGATTATCGCAAGTACAGGACTGGCTGGAACGCATCTGCGCATTGTTGCAGAAACAAATAATGATGTGATTGATGCTGTCAAAATTAATCAGGGCGATTGCAAGATTGCAGGTGTAGAACCCTACACCGTCAAGTTTCCACAACGGGTGCATTACGGCATGGTATTCGACCTTGCCCTCGAAAACTGTACCGCCACTCAGATCAATAATGTCACCTTATCTACAGTACAGGGTCAGTTATCACACAGGCCAATGGAAGAATAATTCAGGCCAGTGATGGCCACCCATACAGGAAAAAAACCATGAAAACCCAATTACTGATCCTGGCTTGCAGTTCATTCATATTATTCGGCTGTAACAAGAACACTGCATCGCAAAACGCCAAGAACTCCACCGAAACTCAGGCAGCCAGTGAAACCAAGGCCATCGACCCAGACCGCCAGCAACTGATGGATGAACTGGCAGAATACAAGGACAATCCAGATATTCCACCTGTACAGGAGAAACTGGCCCGTGCCTATTATGACATGCTGAAAACAGGTGGTGGTGACTTAGAAGAGATTCGTGGATTTATTAGCGAGCTACAGGACACCGAACAGGCTGCGGTGGAACAGGCCGCACAGCAGGAAACGCCCTCTGCCAATGAACAGTTTGAGATTCGTATACGAACCATAACAGGCTCAGATGCAACACAGCATTTCGGCCCAACCGTAATCCATAAGCTTGAAATCATTTCCCTCAATGACGCCAGTACGACAATTACTGGCATTAAAATCAACCGTGGCAACTGCCCTACAGGAACTGCCGATCATTACCAGAACATGGGTTATGGCACGGTGGCTGGGGTATTTATCCGTTGTGATCCACAGAATATTCGTGAAGTCACCTTAACCACCGCCAATGGTGAATATACCTTTAATATGAATGGACAATGAACATTAAAAGAGAAGTGATGACTACACCACTTCTCTATCACACTTTGATAGTCGTCGATTAGATCGTTCAAATTGCGCAATACCAAAAGTTCGCATTCTCCATATCTTGGATCGTAGGTACTGAAACTCCTTTTCAGGATTCACCAAGTACATGGCTGCGTTAATGGCATTGATCACCTGCTGGGGATTGTCACGATGAATCATACCAATACCTAGCGTACCCTCTCGCTCAAACTTCCTGATGTAGTCAGTATCATGGCAGTTAAAGTACATACCACTGCACCCTGTGATTTCCAGCCAAGCCTCTCCAACCAACTTGGCTAAGCCATAACCCTGCTGGTGTTTATGCCCATCATAGATCAGTAACACATGTGCATGCAAACCTTTGGTCGCACCCTCTTCCAGTGCCCACGCATAACCCTGTAGGTCACTAAAACAACCGTCCTGATTGGCTAAACGGCTTCTAAAGGTATCCATGTGCTGTTGAAAGACACCGACATCCACTTGATACTGTTCTTCTTTTAAATAACCCAAATCAACACGAACAAACAACAACTTGGAATAATGCTGAGTTAAATCCGTTAAGTACTGCTGTAAACGTTTCCGATTTCTTTCCTCTTGATTCTGATGCTGACCAATGTATTCCTGCATACCATGCAGACTCTCACGAAATATGATTCTGAGGTATGACATATCCTCATCACTGAAATGAATCATCTGGTCATAGGATTGGAACGAAAGCATTTCATCTATTGCAGCAATGATATTCGTAAATCCTTGAATACTTGGAACATAGCTTAAATCATTTCGATAGAACACTTTAAATGCGGGTACTAAATCAACCAAGGCATACTTTAAGTGTTCATTGCTGATCTGGTCGTTATAGACTTGATACATTAAGTGATCAATTGCTGTTAAGACATAAGATGGATTAAGTAGTATTGTATTGAAATCTAACATGAAAGTTCTCTAGGATGATTGAATCATACTAAACAGACTCATGTGATAATTTACTTATTGTGAGATGGATATGAGTAAAGATCATCGTAGCGATATGATCTTAGTCTATTGATTAATATCAATAATCTTAGATATAGATACTAAGAATATGTATATAGAAATATAGATGAATATAAGATTAGTTATATATTCATAATATTAATAACCTGCTCACCTGAGCATATAGACCCACGATGAAGTGGCGGCAGCCCGATCACCGAATCCACCACCACAACGGCAAAACCATAAATTACCCTGTAAGCTAAAGTTACGTATCAATCAGCTACTTGGACTTGATCGCTGAACCCTTAGAAAACAGTTTTTTCTTATTCACATTAACCGCAAGGAAAAAGTGTCGAAAAGTAAAAAAAGGAACAATAGTATGATAAATATCTTGCTTTAGTTTTCGATCAGAAGCCTCTACTGCAACAAAGCGCTGCCTTAATGAGGGTATGATAAATGATAAATCAGTATCCTCTCTAACCTGTGGGGCAATAACAGTTTCTAATTTTACCTTACCCTGATTAAATGCTTTCCATTCTTTATCCAACTGAATGATAAATTCTTTATTTTCATAATTCTTACTGTATTCTAAGATAAAAATCATATCTACAAATGGTAATCCATCATTGCCCAACAGCCAAACTAAGAAATAACCTTTTAACCCTTTCAATAAGGGCTTCCGCTTATAGACTCGTAAGAACTCCGTTAGATTCTTTGAGAAGAAGTCTAAATCTTTTAATGATGTGCAATAAAACTGAACACGAGTGACAAAACTATCATGCTTAAATAGGCTTTTCACATAACTTGTGGTCGCTTCAGTTTGCTTTATAAAATATAAAATGTTTCTCTTTTCAGTTGATTTTTTCTTTGCCTCAGAGTCAGTTTCAGCGTAGCTGATTTCACGACCACCAAACCTTTCCTTTGCAGCAATCAGGCCACTATTTCTCAAGACATCATTGAAATAGCTCAATTTCTTTTGGTTAAGAAAAATGCTATGCGTTTCATACTGAGCCTCTGGCTCCTGAACACTAAGTACCTTATGCCATAAATTGCTAGAGAGTAGTTGGGATAGCACACCACCCCGTTGTGTGTTATACATCTGTATGTTTTCAATAGAGATATTTCTCTGCTTAAAGTATTTATATAAGAATAGGAATTGATTTCCTAAACGGGTCACACGAATTTGATTCTTCTTTTTTGTGGTCACTGCAATGTCAAATTTGAAAAAAGGTTCGTCTGAATGTAAAAGTGTATCGTTAAAAATTTCTAAATACTGTAGAACTCGCTTACTATCCAGATCTCGACCTGAGAGATCAATCTCATTGACAAAGACTTCAAGATATTGGTGCTTTTGAATATATGCTTCTGGCAAATGATCCACTTTCCAGACCACATTGCTGTCAGCACTATAGTTCTGTAGCGTGTGGTATTGAATCACTCGCTCCCTATCAGAATCCTCTTGAGTAACCAGTAAATCAATATTCCACTCATGGCTTTCAATATGATTAATTTTTAGAGCATATCGATTCTGAACAACTGGGTTTAAACTAAAATAAAAATCATACAGGTAATAAAACCCTAAATGCCAATGGCAAAAATTGTGTAAGTCCTCAAGATGCTCAATTGCACCTGATACACGCTTACCTGCGATTTGATCGACAGTCCGCCCCCAATCATCCATTCTTACATTAGTCATTTCTATTAGCGGTTTTAATTGATTTTCTATAACTTGCTTAGTGACTTTGGCTTCCTTTGGATAAATTAAAATACAGCTATAACGCAAACCATATTGCCCATCATCTTCAAGCTTAAAATACCCTTTCACCAATCGCTGGTCACCATGTAGACTTAACTGAACTTTCTCTAGAATGGGTTTAATGTTTCTAATAAATCGGTCATAACCAACTTCATCAACACTATGATTTGGAAAGTGGAAATTTATGCTAATCACTTCCAACTGACCATAGCGATAGAATAGTTTTTCCATATCACGACAAGCTTTTTGGATACGGTGAATAACCCCGCTATCACCACTCTGCTTTAATCTATTAAAGCCCTCAATCATTTCGCTATAAAATGAATCTTTTTTGAGGAACAAATGCCAGAGTATAAAACCATGGCTTTCCTGAAAAATTCTATATTTTATGAACAGCTGTCGAATAATTTGATACCCACTGTATTGAATACAAACTCCTCTCTCTTGTGAATTTAACATAAGGTGATTTATCACCTTTTTTTCAACTAAAGTAAGTAAATTAAATTCCTTGAACCATTCATCGCCAATATTTTCATATTCTGCCTTGAGATCATAATTTCTTTCAATTCTACGAATAGCTTCTAAAAAAACGATAAGCTCGTTTGGGCACGAAAAATTGTCCCACTGATACTCTAGGCAATAACAAAGAGATGCCATATATTTAAATCTTAATAGTGAAAAAAAATATAAATCATCTAATATTATTTTTTCATCTAAATTCATACATAAACCCCAATTATTAAAGCAATATAATTTAAAATTAAAAACTATTAATCCAATAATAATTTTAAATTAATCCAAAATATATAAATTATTAATTTATACTTTAAAACGTATAAATCCAAGCTCATTTTCAACTTAAATTGATCAAACCAGGATCAAATCTCAATATTCCCACTACATGTAAAGACCTACCTAGGGAGTCAACTAAAATTCTGATGTCAGCGTAAAGATGGCATATGATGAAATTGGACATGGCGTATGGAAGACAGGAAAACTTTATGAATCAAGAAAAATTACTTTCTTTTTACTTAAAATTATTTATAGGAATTAGTTCAAAACTTAGAATTATCTATAAATACTCAAAGCTATCTTTTCTATGCAATGGGTATTTGAGTGATAAAAAGCTAAAGACCTTATGGGGGTTAGAAAGATCATTTATAAGAATTTATTATTCTAATTTTAAAAATTAATTATTTTTCTTATATAACTATAAAATTTAAAAATGTATTGGAAGTTAATCCCTCTAACTTATCCAGATTATTATTTAGCCATTTTAGTGCTTTTATGGTATGTCATTTCATAATTTCACAACAACAGAAACACCGATCGGCCACCTGCTAATTGAACGTTTTTTAGGCGAATTAAATCCCCAAAACCACCTGATAGGGCTTGCCCAATAGAGCGAATTATTCACAGCAATTCACTTTTACCTAGTACCCTAATCATGTTTAAAACATCGACACATTCTAATTCTTATGTCGAGGTTTTTTATTTTTATCGACATGACCCCCTAAGAGTTAGGAGTACTAGAAGAAATCGCTGTTGGCAAGGAAAAGTTATTTCTACATCCAAAGCTGTTGTACCTCGTAACCAGTAATGAAAACCAATTCAGCCCTTATAGCAATTCGTAGACATAGCTCAAGTAAATTATCTGAGTTTTTACTACAGTGCATATCCATACCTACAATAGAAATATTTCTTATTTATAGTAGATCAATTAATTAAATTAGCCATATAGCTAATTTTACTTTCTTATAATACAATATTAGCCATATAGCTAACTTATTAACCCGAGCAGACTATGGCAAGTAGAGCTGAGATTGGTAAAAAAATACGAGCAGCAAGAAAAATTCTAGGTTATACACAACAGAAACTATCTGAATTAATACGGATTAATAAAACTACGATTTCCGAAATTGAAAATGGTCGTTTTACAGGGTCTTTTGATATATTTGAACGTGTATTAGATGCTGTTGGCTTACAATTTGAAGTAAGCGAAAAGAAACATACCCTACCCGACTGGGATGAGATTGAAAGCATGTTCTCTGAGGAGGATGAATGAATACCAGCGTATATCTACCCAATAAAATCAATACAATTCACGTTTGTACAAATCAAATCGATCTAGGTGTACTGACATATGGTTCAGTACATCACTATCAACCTATACAAGAAAAACAACATGTATCTCTCACCATGACTAAAAAAGGTATGGATGGTTATTCATCAGGTTCATTACACCCAATATTTTCACAAAATTTACCTGAAGGCTTTAATCGTCGATTCATTGCTGAAAAACTTGCAAGATATGCCAAGGTCAATGATATGTATTTGTTGGCTTTACAAGGTAATCAAGGAATCGGAATGCTTTCTTATAAAAGTGAGCTGAATTTACCCGAAACCGAATCTTTAAGTCTAGGTGAAATTTTATCCTACGACAGCAAGGAACCTCTTTTCCCTCAACTATTAGAAAAATATTACCTAAGAAATTCATTAGCTGGTATGCAGCCTAAAGTGAGCGTACCAAATGCAATCACAACCCAGACGGATAGAACCGTTCAACAAAGAGATTTGATCGTAAAATCATTCGATTCAGAATTTCCATTACTGACAGTTAATGAATTTGTTTGTATGGAGGCAGCAAGAAAATGTGGGCTTGAACCACCAAAGACTTATTTATCCGAAAATTTAGAAACTTATGTTATAGAGCGTTTTGATAAAACCGATGATGGTATAAGACTTGGATATGAAGACTTTACGACTTTAATGAAAAAGCCTAATGATCCTGATGCAAAATATACAGGAAGCTATGAAGCTTTATTAAAAGCTACCTATCTATATACAGGTAGCTCAATTGAAGTTGAGAGGATGTATAAGTACATTGTTTTCAACTGTCTAATTGGCAATGGTGATGCACACCTTAAGAATTTCGCACATCAATATTCATCTGATATGAAGAATATTTTTGTTTCACCGCCATTTGATATTACACATACACTGATCTATAAAACGATTGATAATAAAATGGCACTTAAACTTAATGGTGGCAAGGAATTTCCACATACATCAGATCTAATCAAGTTGGCTCAAAACGACCAAATTAAGATTAGAAATCCTAAAGAAATTATAGAATCTCTCAGTGAAAATATTATTGACCACCTTAAATCATCCAATGAAGTTCAGCTATTTAATGGTTTACGTGCATCTATGGAAAGCTCAGTTTCCAATATCATGACCTCAAATGTTTCAACCAAATCTTATCGCCATGATAAAAAGAGAAAATTTGAATAGATGAAAACAGATTAGTTTTAAAATTGTGTTTTTATCACTCGTAGTTGGAGTGTGATACTTAAAAAATCATCAATAATTTTCAATATCTCAACAGTTGATTTTTACCGCCATACGGAATGTATTCCTATTTGACTACAGAATCTAGGAATACAGTCCCAGTTTTCAGAGATGCCTATGGGAAGAAGAGATTTATACAGGGTGCTATTCCCTAAACAGCGTAAGGCCTTGACAGCTTTTGGAGAAGATCTGTTACTTGCGGCAAAACGCCGTGGACTGACTAAACAATTGATCTGTGATCGTACAGGTTTTGATAATAAAACAGTGAGTAAAGTTTTTGCTGGCGACCCTAGTGTGGCTATTGGTACATACATTAAAGTAATGGCGGTGCTTGGTATGGAAGAAAACTTCGCCAAATTGGCAGCTCATGATGAAGTAGGGATTAAATTACAGAATATTAAACTGTTAGGCAGTTCAAAGTGATCTTATACTAGTGTCTATCAACTCCTCTTTAAGATACTTAGGGGAAAATAGAAATTCATGTATAATTAAGAACAGCACAGGTGAGCCTCGATGTAAATTTTTCCCTTTGCGATTCAGCATCCCTACCCTCATGCAGTTGGGGGTATAACTGGGGGTAAAATACAAAATATGATTTTTATTTTTCATTAATTATCATAAATTTAATCTAATAAGTTTATTCCCTCTCTCGCCAAGATTCATTATCATGTAGCCACATGATGTCTTAGAAGGCTTAAATCTAAAGGGTTTAAGCTTTTTTTATGCCCAATACACTACGGCGAATAACGGTAGTATACCGACAACTTTGTCGGTATATTTGTCGGTATAAATCAGAATCAGCCAAATTTTGACCCACAAATTTCAATGGAATTAGCTTCAAATCTTAGGTTGAAAGCTATTTAAAACCATTAATTGATTGGAATTTACTGCGGTCAATTTGGGGAAAATTGATAAAAAATCAACAATCAAATTAAATTTATCTGTTTGCTCATTTTTTCGCTTGTTTTTTTAAATAGATTCTGTATAATTCTCGCCACGTTGCCGGCATAGCTCAGTTGGTAGAGCAACTGACTTGTAATCAGTAGGTCCACAGTTCGAATCCGTGTGCCGGCACCATCAAATTCAAAAAAGGTTTAATTTTAAAGATTAAGCCTTTTTTATTGCCTAATTTTTAACTGCGCTGACCTGAATATAATGCACTAAACCATCTTGATAGAGTTTTCTGCATAACTTTGCTGTCATATCAATTTTCAATTGTGCCAAGTCAAAATGTTTCCTTTGTTTTCTCTTATTTTCAATATAGACAGCAAAACCATTTAAAACAGGTTCGGAAAAATCCTGAATTTCAATCTGGGTAAATCCTTTTTGTATAAGCTTTTGTGTTAATTGTTGTTCACCCATTAAATTTTGCCAATTTACATCAGCGCTTTTGAGCAAATAACGGTATTGTTGTTTTTTTAAATTTGAACACTCTCGCCAAGCATCTGACCACATCAAATAATGAAATGCAATTCGACCTTTTGAATTCAAAACCAAAGATGTCGAATTGAGAAATGAATTCAAATCACTGTGATAAGCTGCATCTATACACAGCACTACATCAAATAAATTTAAAAGTTGCAGTGCGTTTAAATTCAAAAATGATCCACAATGAATTTGAACTTGGGCTAATTGTTTTTGAATTCGTTTGGCATATTCTGGTTGTAGCTCAACCGCACTGAGTTGTTGAATCTGATAATACCTAAGCCAATGTAAAAGACTTGCTCCCTGTCCACAGCCCAGATCTAAAACATGATCAGATTGTTTGAGTTGAATAGAAGCAGCGATTTGATCCGCTAGGCTTTGACAAGCCTGTGGGTAATCATCATATTGGTTCTGCCAATAACCTAAATTACTCCAAGCAAGTAGAGAATCATCTCCGAGACGTTTTGCATCTATTGCATATTTATGTCCGAAAACTTTCTCAATCCATCCTTGCTTGGAGTAAGCCATATTTAATAACCCAGTTCTGGCGCAACTGAAACTTTCGGTTTAAGCCCAACGAAAGGCAATGGCGCACCTAAAATTTCAGAAATATGCATCGCCGAGGTCACCGCAGATTCTAAAATTGGCAATCCATCACATGACCACGAACCACAATAAAACACTTTACGATTGAGGTCTAAATGACGTTTTTGAATTTGTTTATTCAACGCAACCGTCTCTGAATCAACAACAGCACGGGTGAGCTGTACCTTAGAAATAATTTTCTTAGGGTCAATATCAATTACAGGGCACCAAGTTTGGAATACGGCATTTTTGCCGACTAGGCTTGGTTCGATTGAATTAATCCACACAGTGAATTGCTGGCGGCTAAAATTCCGATCCATCATATAACTTAATACTGCCCAATCTTTACGGCGTTGTGGCATCACGATTGGATCGGTGTGAATAACCAAATCACCTTGTTCAAAACGGAACTTTTTCAGTAATGCAATATCATCTGCAAATTGTGGTTGCTTGAGAAAATTTTCAATGGCTGGTGTTGGTGTTGCAATAACAACTCGATCGAACAATTGGCTTGCACCTTGTCCATTTTCTACCAAAATCTTATCGCCTTGTTCTTCTACTTTTTCAACAGGTGAGCCACTATGGATAGCAATTCCATCAATCAGTCGATTCACGAGTGCAGGTGTTCCCCCTTTCATTCGCAATAAAGCGTCACCTTCTGTGAGTTGGCGAATAAATTCTAATAGGGGCTTGGCTGGCCACTCACCAATCGTTTTTGGATGGCATGTGCAAATGGTATAAAGCACTGGCATTACCGTACCATGCCAGAACACTTCCTCAATATGGTATTGATTCATGAACTCAGCTAGGGTGATGTCTTGATTATCTGATTTGAAAAATTGATGTACAGCTGTTTTGAGTTGTAGCATCCCTTTTACCAGACGCCAGCCATATTGCTGTATCCCTTTACGGTTATTAATAATTGGGAAATTTCCAATTCGGCTACGTGAAGTTGTTAGCCAAGTATCTGTTTTATCTTCAAATAACCAACTACAAGCCATAAATGTACGCACAGGGAACATTTCTATTCCCAAATAGCTGGCTAAACTTAAAGTATTTTTCCAAAGTTTTGGGTTCATCACACGTAATGGTGCATCAATTAAGCCCCCATCAAAGTCTATACTGTGACTGTCCATGCCGCGCCCAGCAAGTGCTTCGAATATCGTTACGTTATGTCCTGCATCATGTAGGATTCTGGCTGAGGCAAGTCCTGCCATACCACTGCCGATAATTGCAATATCCAAAATTATGTCCCATCAGTTGATGATTTTTCTTGATTATGACTGATAGTTAACCTAAATACGGTATTAAAAAATACCATATTCTGCATTTAAGCTAGACTTTTGTCTTAATGTGTCCATTCACTTATTGTTACATTTTAACACACTTCTTATTTTAAGCTTAAATCAATGATAATATTAACTATATTTTTTATACATTAAATAAATATACATAACATTCTTTATTTTTCCATTTTTATCCTGTTAGGGACTTTGCAAAGCTGAAATTTAGCGCTATTGTGATTAAACAATAATCAGAATCGAGTCACGTAGCAAACTGGATAATAATAAGTGACCTAATATTAAAACAATCAATAGAGAGCCTTATAGCGAAAGCCCATAACTTTAAAGGAGTTATGGGCTTTGTTATATGTGTCTATATATAAGGAAAATTAAGCTTTACATGCTGCCAAATTTACCACGATTGAAATCATTGATCGCATCTGTAATCTCAGCTTTGCTATTCATAACAAATGGCCCATAACCTTCAATCGGTTCATTCAAAGGTTGACCTGTTAAAATCAAGAATTTACTGTCTTGCTCAGCCTTGATCTTAAAATCAATTTCTTCACGGCTCAGTACAACCAAGCTTGGTGCTGCAATGTGTTGAGCATCATTTAAAATCACCTCACCAGAAAGTAGCACCAACAATGTGGTATGTCCTTCGGTCACATAAAACGTGTGCGCTTGATCTGCCACAACTTTACCATCCCAAACATTGACTGGACTGAATGTTGTAGCTGCGCCAATTGTCTCTTGATATTGCCCAGCAATCACACGCAATTCACTCCCTACATCATCCAAGTGAATGCTTTGGATATCTGCTGCTTCAATGGCTTGATATTTTGCAGGCGTCATTTTCGAATGAGCTGGCAAATTTACCCATAGTTGTACCATTTCAAACAAACCACCTTGATGAGCAAATTCAGGGGAATGAAATTCTTGGTGTAGAACACCGCCTCCAGCTGTCATCCATTGCACATCACCAGCTTTAATTGTACCACCGCCACCACTTGAATCCTTATGTGTCACTTCACCTTGATAGGCAATCGTTACGGTCTCAAAACCGCGGTGCGGATGGGTACCCACTCCTTGTTGAGCAGTTGTTGGTTCAAAACGGTACGGCGCTGCATAATCTAAAAGTAAAAATGGGCTAATCGCTTGTCCCAAACGATCATAAGAAAACAAATTGTACACAGGGAAACCATCACCAACCCAGTGCATATTTTTATTTTGATAGATACCAAGAACTTTCTTCATTTAGTTTCTCCTATTCAGGTAGAAATTCTTTTCTTGAGACTCATTTTACGCCTTGATGATCAACGCTTATAGATATGGATTAACAACAAATTATTCCACAAACAGGACAATCTTAAATTTTATAGATAATTTAGTACTAAATTAGGGTCTGTTGACATTTGCTGTATAAAAAATGGCGAGTAAGTAAAATTCAATATTTTTTTAAAAATAAAAAAAAGAACCTGATACATATCAGGTTCTTATTGTAATTAGAGTACAATATTTACATATTATACAAGTTAAAATGGTAAATCATCATCTAAATCAGCAGGGGCAGTCGCAGGCTGAGGTGCTGATTTTGGTGTATTAAAACCATTTCCTGCTTGTGGACTACCAGCATAATTACCTTGATTACCGCCAGCAAAACCTCCGCCCTGACCATAACCATTTTGGTTGTTGTTATAACCCGTATTTTGGTAACCACCACCTTGGTTATTGTTGTTATTAAAACGTGGTTGATTAAAGTCACCGCCGCCTTGTTCGCTTTGTTGACGCGTATCTAACATTTGCATTTGATCACCACGAATTTCAGTACTGTAACGCTCTTGACCGTTTTGATCTGTCCATTGACGAGTACGTAATGAACCTTCGATATAAACTTTTGAACCTTTACGCAAATATTGCTGTGCAATTTCGCCTAAACGGTTGTGTAACACAATACGATGCCATTCTGTTTGTTCTTTACGCTCGCCTGTATTCTTATCTGTCCAAGACTCACTTGTTGCAATCGAAAATTGAGTCAGGGATCCACCATTTGGAAAAGTTTTGG
Organism: Acinetobacter sp. WCHA39; assembly: GCF_002165385.1. Lineage (NCBI taxonomy): Bacteria > Pseudomonadati > Pseudomonadota > Gammaproteobacteria > Moraxellales > Moraxellaceae > Acinetobacter > Acinetobacter sp. WCHA39. The sequence continues at coordinate 51,063 of NZ_NHRP01000014.1, read as the reverse complement.
TTTCAGGATCTTTACCCAAAGTACCTACTAAAATAACTTTATTCACACCACGCATTAGCTGTCTTCATCCTATATATTTCTATGTTTTACTTTATAAGAGTTATGTTTAAATGGCTACCTCTTTGCCAATCAAGTGCGTTAAATCTTGTCGTCCAGCATCATCTATACACTGTTTATCGACTTTAATATAAGCAACTTGTTGTTCAGGCATCACCACGACTTCTTCAATACCACGAATTGCCAACAATTTTGAAGTCCATTCGTCCGTTTGTGTCATTTGAGGTAGAGGCAACACAATTGAAGACAAATATCGAGGTTGAGCCAGCCCAAAACTGACCAACAACCAAAGTATAGCAATCCCAGAGAGGACACTCCAGCCAAGTGCAGTATTCTGTAACATCAGAAGCTGTCCACCCAAAGTACCCCCAAAAAAAGCACCTAAGAATTGGCTACTGGCATTTATTCCCATCGCAGTTGCTTTAGATTGAATAGGTGCAACTTTCGATAACCAAGATGGCAATAACGCTTCCATGACATTGAAGGCGATAAAGAAAATACCAAGCCCTGCGAGCAATACATATTTCGATTCATAACCAAAAATAAGAATCAGTAAACCCACAATAATTCCAGCAATTGCTGACAAGAAAATACCACGCATTTTGCGATATTTTTCAGCAATAATAATACTTGGGAAAGCAAAGAACAGACTCAGCACCAATAATGGCAAATAAATCAAACCATGTTTTGCCAGTGGAATTTGTGCATATTCAATCAACTGAGAAGGAATATAAATAAACATTGCCGTGAGCAATAAGTGCAGAGAAAAAACAGAGACATGTAAGCGATTCAAATCGCCCATTTGAATGACTTGTTTCAACTGCGATAAATAACCTTGTTGGAAATTGCGATGATGTCGTGTGACTTTAGGCACGAGCAATAACATCAAGATCGCAGCCAATCCCATAATCGTTGTCACGAAAAATAGCCCAGAAATACCGACTAAGCTAGTGAGCCAAGGCCCTAAACTAAATGCCACTACGAAAGACAAGCCAATACTCATCCCCATCGCTGCCATGGCTTTAGTCCGCTGTTCTTCACGGGTCACATCAGCCAGTAAAGCCATGACTACGGCTGAAACTGCACCTGCACCTGCAATCGCACGACCAATAATCACACCATAAATTGTGTCAGATAAACCTGCTATCGCACCACCAATCGCAAATAAGAGCAAACCCAGTACAACCAATGGTTTACGACTAAAACGATCAGCCAACAAGCTAAACGGAATCTGCAAAATTGCTTGTGTTAAACCATAGACCCCTACAGCTAAACCAATGAGGGCAGGCGTGGCATATTGATAAGATTGTCCTGCCACTGAAAAGACAGGAATAATCATGAACAAACCCAACATGCGTAAGGCAAAAATGCTGCTTAAGGCAAAAGTTGAACGGCGTTCTAAAGCATTCATTATTGATAAGACACTATAACTGGCTTAGCGAATTATAAGCGATTCGCTTAACAAGGTTGTAAGTAGATTATGAAAAACACAATCTTTAGGAGAAAAAATAAAGGAGCAAATCGTGCTCCTTTATTTAAAATATATCACTTAGCTGAAAATAAACTTAAGAAGCTTGCTGTTCTCGCTTGCTATATTGAATAGATGCGATCACGGCCCAAACGATAAAAGCAACCCCGATTAGCCCCGTTACAACTTCAGGTACATGTAAACCTGTACCACTTGCGATCATGATAAATGCCAAAGCGCCAATCGCATAATGCGCACCATGTTCCAAGAAAATATAAGCATCTAACGTGCCTTTTTCAACAAGATAGATGGTCATTGAACGGACAAACATTGCGCCAATCGCAAGACCTAACATAATAATGACAACATCACTGGTAATCGCGAATGCACCGATCACACCATCAAAACTGAACGATGCATCTAGGACTTCAAGATATAAAAAACCACCAAAACCAGCTTTCACGACACCTGAAGCAGCGCCATTTGCATCATGCGTAACCGCATTACCATTTTCATCAATCTCTGGCTCACCACCAAGGAGATGACTAAGCACCTGTACGCCAATATATACGACAATACCCCAAATCCCTGCCATGGTCACAGCCAAACGTACAGACTCTTCAACATTGGCTGCCATAATAATCATGGCAATCAATGCGAGAAAAACAGACATGGCGGGTACACTGGCTAAATTTGCTAATTTTGCTTCTAACCACTTAAACCAATGCGTTTCTTTACCATCATCAAAGAAGAAGTTTAAAAACACCATTAACAGGAAAGTACCACCAAACGCTGAAATTTCAGCATGATGTGCCATTAAACGCTCTGAATAGGTTTTTGGATCATTCAATGCCATTTTAGCGACTTCAATCATGCCCATATCTGCCGTCACAGCAACAATAACGACAGGGAAAATCAAACGCATACCAAACACGGCGATTAGAATACCCACCGTTAAAAAAATCATTTTCCAAAAATGATCCCAATTACGTAATACCGAAGCATTTACCACAGCATTATCAAAGGATAGCGAAACTTCCATTACGGCCAAGATCGCAGTAATGGTCAATGCTTTAAGCATCGTAGCTACGCCTGCTTCAGGGCCATGCGTGTAGCCCCAATAGGCAGATAGTGCTAAACACACTACCGTAAAGAATATAGAAAAACGAAAATGCTTCATGAACAGCCTTATGCGAAATCGTTGAGTTATAAAAATGTAGCTATTGTAGGCGAGTTTCGACCCAAAAAGAGAAAAGATTGTTGGACTTGTTTGGCAAAAGAAACCATCCAAACCAGACTCTGTTATAGTGCTGAAAGATTTCTTTTATATGTACTTTAATAGGTTCATTTCATGACGTTTTCTCAAGATGTATGGCAACGTAATCACGATTTATATCAAAAAATATTAGCTCTACCATTCAATCAAGAACTAGCTAAGGGTACTTTAGATCGTAAAGCATTTTGTCATTATGTGATTCAAGATGCTCACTATTTACTAGCTTATGGTCGTGCGCTTGCTGTAGCTGCGGCAAAAGCCTATGAAGCAGATGATGTGATTCAATTTTCGGAAGCAGCAAAAATTGCGATTATTGTAGAACGTAGCCTGCATAGTGATTTTATGCAGGAGTTTGATGTCAGCAAAGCTGAGTTTGAAGGCACACCATTAACACTTGCCTGCCACCATTACACCTCTTTCCTAACCGCAACAGCTTGGTCAGAAAGTTATCCTGTGATTTTGGCAGCATTGCTTCCCTGTTTTTGGATTTATGCTGAGGTTGGTAAAGACATCGTAAACCAATCAGTTCCTAATAATCCGTATCAAGCATGGATTGATACCTATGCAGGTGAAGAATTTAATACGGCAGTGCGCAATGTGATTGCAACTGTAGATAAAGTGGCAGCACGTTGTGATCAAGACACTTTGGCGAAAATGCATGCTGCATACACTATGGGTGCAAAACTGGAATGGTTGTTTTGGGACAGTGCGTATCAGCAACGCCAATGGTTAGGTTTAGATCAAGCTTAATCGTCTAGCAGACCTTCATTTACATTTTTCACAGACATAAAAAAGCCCCTCATAGGGGCTTAGTCGTATATCGTATTGTCCGATATACTGTATGAGGCTCATCTCAAACTGGCTGCATTAAAACATAAATCAGATCGAGTGAATACCTTTAATTGCTTAAAAAAAGTTAACCGCAATTAAGGCAAGCAATGCGGGTACAGATTGGATATAAATAATTTTTTTTTGCTTGCCGTCAAAGCACCATAAATACCTGCAATCAACACACACTAAAAAGAAATTTGCCAAAGCCACCGCATAGGTTTCAGGTGCAATGAGTGCCCAAAACAAACCTGCTGCAAGAAACCCGTTATAAAGACCTTGGTTCTGCGCTAAATTTAGTGAGTTGGGCTTTTTCCAAGCTATTACCAAAAGCCTTTAAACGTGCATACGCACTTTGTTCAGTATGCTGCCAAAGCTGTTCGACTTGTACTTTATAGTCAGCCATGTACTGTTCTAATAGGGCACAACCAAATGCCTCTTTAGACGCAAAATAGTGGTAGAACGAACCTTTTGTCACGTCACAGGCTTTTAAAATTTCTTGTAAACCAACTCCCACAAAACTTTTACGCAATAACAATTCAAAACTAGTATCCAAGATATGTTGTCGAGTTGCTTCACTCTTGATTGATCGTTTCATAGCCACACCATAAATTAATATTAGACCAGTCATGTAGTAAATTTATGTATTTTTATTCTGCAACAGCTTTACGGTAGTAAAATCAAAAAAGGAATGATAAAAATACAACTCGGTCAGGATGTGATACTCGTTATAAATGTGATTTAACCGTCACAATTTGTAGTTTTAAATATTTTTATACCTCTTGAACAATTTTAAGGCGCTATCATATAAGACCCATTCAACAGCAAAATGCTGCTCAGAAATTATTTTAAATTGATTAGTATTGAGCTTTCTTTCAATACATTCAACTTAAATAATGAATGATCTATGAGATTGCTGTTCAATGTATTTTGATCTTCTATTTGCATATTACTGAGATGTTTTCATGAGCCAAAGTCATATCCGTATTCGAGGCGCACGTACCCATAATTTAAAGAATGTGTCACTCGATATTCCACGTGACAAATTTGTGGTGATCACAGGGCTTTCAGGTTCAGGAAAATCATCCCTTGCATTTGACACTTTATATGCTGAAGGTCAGCGTCGCTATGTCGAATCACTTTCAGCTTATGCACGCCAATTCCTTTCGCAAATGGAAAAACCTGAAGTTGACTCAATCGAAGGTTTATCACCTGCGATTGCAATTGAGCAGAAGTCAACTAGCCATAACCCTCGTTCAACTGTCGGGACAATTACCGAAATTTATGACTATTTGCGTTTGCTTTACGCACGTGTTGGAACGCCTTACTGTCCTGAACATGATCTCCCAATGGTGGCACAAACCATTTCAGAAATGGTTGATGCGGTAAAAGGATTAGAAGAAGGCACCGCACTGATGCTACTTGCACCAGTGGTGCGCGAGCGTAAGGGTGAATACACCCAATTATTTGAACAATTACAAGGTCAAGGTTTTGTCCGTGCGCGTGTCGATGGTGAAATCATTGATATTGATACCCCACCTGAATTAGACAAAAAGAAAAAACATACCATCGAAGTCGTGGTCGATCGCTTTAAAGTCCGTGACGATCTCGGCAATCGTATTGCAGAATCGTTTGAAACTGCATTACGTCTAGGTAGTGATATTGCGGTGTTGTCGTGGATAAATGGCGAACATCCTGAACGTGTGTTCTCTGCAAAACATTCATGTCCTGAATGTGACCGTGCCGTAGCTGAACTTGAACCACGATTATTCTCATTTAATAATCCATTTGGTGCTTGCTCTGTCTGTGACGGTCTAGGAACACGCAGCCATTTCAGCGCAGAAAAACTGATTCCAAATCCAGAAGTTTCAATCAGCCAAGGGGCGATTCGTGGTTGGGACAGACAACGTCCGTATTACTACACCATGCTGCAAAAAGTTGCGGATCATTTCAGTATTGATCTCGATCAGCCTTGGAATAGTTTAGATAAAGACACCCAAAAGAAATTTTTACAAGGCACAGGCAGAGAGAAAATCGACCTCAGTTATATCGATGAACGTGGTCGTAAACACAGTCGTGTACAAGCCTTTGAAGGAATTCTGCCACATTTAGAACGCCGTTATCGTGAAACTGAATCGAATTATGTGCGTGATGATCTCGCACAATATTTATCCAATGCAGCTTGTGATGCCTGTGATGGTTCACGTCTCAATGAAATTTCTCGCCATGTTCGTGTTAAAGATAAAACTATTGCACAAATCACCAAGATGTCGATTGGTGACGCTGAAAACTACTATCAAGACCTCAATCTTGAAGGTGCCAAAGGTGAAATCGCCGATAAAATCTTTAAAGAGATTCGTGAACGTTTACATTTCCTCGTCAGTGTCGGTTTAAATTATCTCAGTCTTGCACGTTCAGCCGAAACATTATCAGGGGGTGAAGCACAACGTATTCGTCTCGCATCGCAAATTGGTGCAGGCCTAATGGGTGTGATGTATGTACTGGATGAGCCATCTATTGGTCTGCATCAACGTGACAATGATCGCCTATTACAAACCTTAATTCGCTTACGTGATTTGGGTAATACGGTGCTTGTGGTTGAGCATGATGAAGACGCGATTCGTGCTGCGGATCATATTATTGATATTGGTCCTGGTGCAGGTATTCATGGTGGGGCAATTATTGCCGAAGGCACTTATGATGAGTTGGCAAGCCATGCTGACTCCCTTACAGGTCAATATCTCTCAGGCAAATTGAAGATTGAAGTACCGAAACAGCGTACCCAATCACCTCGTCCAAATGAAGTCATTAAGTTGTCTGGCGCAAGCGGACACAACTTACAGAATGTCGATTTGACCATTCCTCTCGGCATCATGACCTGTGTGACTGGGGTTTCAGGTTCAGGAAAATCAACGCTGATTAACCGTACCTTATTACCTTTGGCTGCGACCCAGCTCAATGGTGCAACCACACTGACCGCAGAAAAGTTTGATTCGATTGATGGTTTACAGCACTTAGATAAAGTGGTTGATATTGACCAAAGTCCGATTGGTCGTACCCCACGTTCGAATCCTGCCACGTATACAGGCTTATTTACACCAATTCGTGAGTTATTTGCACAAACGCCTGAAGCCAAAGCACGTGGTTACAGCGCAGGTCGTTTCTCGTTTAACGTGAAAGGCGGACGTTGTGAAGCCTGTGAAGGCGACGGCATGATCAAGGTCGCAATGCACTTCCTGCCTGATATGTATGTGCCTTGTGATGCCTGCCATGGCAAGCGTTATAACCGTGAAACTTTAGAGGTTGGTTATAAAGGCAAGAACATTTCAGACGTGTTAGAAATGACCGTAGAAGATGCTGCTGAATTCTTTAGTGCCATTCCTGTGATTCACCGCCGTTTAGATACCTTAATTCAAGTAGGTCTAGGCTATATTCGTTTAGGTCAAGCAGCAACCACGCTTTCAGGTGGTGAAGCGCAACGGGTTAAATTAGCGCGTGAGTTAGCAAAACGTGATACAGGTAAAACCTTATATATCTTGGATGAGCCGACAACAGGTCTACATTTCCATGATATTGCTAAGTTACTCGACATTTTGTATGAACTACGCAATAAGGGTAATACCATTGTGGTGATTGAACATAATTTGGATGTGATCAAGACTGCCGACTGGGTAATTGACCTTGGTCCTGAAGGTGGTTCTGGTGGTGGTCAAATCATTGCCGAAGGTACACCTGAGCAAGTCGCTGAAGTTGAGATTTCTCACACAGGGCGTTTCTTGAAGCCAATGTTGAAATAAATTTAATTGGTTCTCAAGTACTGGCGTAAATTTAGGTTGATTTCGTCTCTCTAGCTTGAATTTACGCCAACTCAAAGGTCATATCTTAAAAAATGATAAAGAACTGGGCAAAAAAAAAGCTCAACCTTGGGGAAAGTCGAGCTAGTAAAACACAATATATTGAGAAAATGTTACGAGAGAATAAAATGCAAATTAAATACCTCTCTTCAACCATTATGTGAATTATATCTCAAAAAGTAAAGTCGATTAAATAGATCAAGTTTAAATTTACAATCGTTTTTCCAAATTAAATTAGCTCTTAAAATTGAACTTCCCAAATTTTTTAATTGTCATGCTTCATTTACAAATTAAATTAATCGTATAACACAATTTTAATGAGATTAAAATCACATTTTTATTGGTGATTTATTACAGTTTTACGACATATTAAAACGAAAAAAAACGATAAACTCAATCGAATTAACCAATTAAGATACATCGTTTCAAAACAAGATTACTCGCTTAAATAAACATAAGAAAATATCTTATCTATATATTAATATTATATTTTTTCTAAAGTTGACAACCGAAACTCTAGCAGAGCAATTTTTAACCACCATTATTATCTTACATGATCATTTGTCGGAACATGTCATTTATTACATTGACATCATATTTTGTTACAATAGAATGAAATCCAACTTTACTCCTTACTGTAAAAGCTGGAAATTATTATGAAAAAACTCGGTTTAGCCACTGCTTTATTATTAGCCATGACCGGTGCTCAAGCTTACCAATTCGAAATCCAAGGTCAGTCTGAAGCTCTAGATTCTAACGATGAAAACAGAGATTTTAATAATTACACTGTTGGCGGACAAGCAACTTACTACTTCAAAAATGTAGATGCATCTAAAGGTCCTTTAGCAGAAGCAGCTTTTGTTAACCAAGCATCAAATGTAGCTCTTGGATATAACTTTGCTAATCTTGATGATACTAAATCTCAAAACGTAGGTGTTAAAGCTGAAGCTTATGTACCAACTCCATATACACCAGCGTATGCAAGCTTAAGCTATAGCGCGACTGACAATGACGGTAAATATGGTGAGAATGATGACCGTGGTCAGCGTTGGGCTGTTGAATTTGGTTCGGTAATCGCTCCTAACTTCCTTGTTGCTGTAGGTTATACGAACGTTGTTGAACAAACCTCTTTGGATACTTTCAAAATCTTAAATAAAGGTTTTGGTAAAGCAGTTGGTGAAACAGCGACTATCGATGACAAGCAAGATGCCATCACTGCTCGTACTAAATACGTTGGTGCTATCGATGGCACGCCTATGTCAATCGGTTTCGAAACAGGTATCGTTTACGGTGAAGACACTGCATACGAGTTAAAAACTGATTTGTACCTAAACTCTAAACTTAGCACAGGTGTTTCATACGCTAAATCAAGTTTTGCAGATACACCTGATTCAGCTTGGGGCGTTAATGTAAACTACTTTATTACCCCAGCAGTTGCTGTAGGTGCAAGCTATTTAAATGCTAATGCTGTAGGTACTGATGAAGATATGCAAACTATTGGCTTAAACGCTAAAGTACGCTTCTAATGCAGTCATAGATGTTCTAATTCAGCATCTATGCATAAAAAAACCCAGTTCATGAACTGGGTTTTTTATTGTCTTTAAACATTTGAATAAACGAATGAGTTATTCAACTTGTTAATTACATCTTTTTATCTTCGATATTTAATGCACTAATTGCTAAAACAGCTTGCGTACGGTTTTGTACGCCTAATTTGCGGAAAATAGCCGTGACATGCGCTTTGATCGTGGCTTCTGATACGTCTAACTCATAAGCAATTTGTTTATTGAGCAGACCTTCTGCCACCATCATCAATACACGGAACTGTTGTGGTGTAAGCGATTGCAGACGTTCTGCCAACGCCGTTTCATCCGCAGCTCTTGGATCGAAACCATGATGCATGGGTAAATTCGGTGGTAGCCAAATTTCACCCTCTAATACATGTTTAATTGCCTCGCCAATATGACTTGGATGTGATGATTTCGGGATATACCCCATTGCACCATGTGCAATTGCCCGTTGGATAATCGACACTTCTTCATGTGCTGATACAACAATGATTGGAATCGCTGGGTATTGTGCTCGTACGTATACCAAGGCAGAAAAACCAGATGCGCCGGGTAAATTCAGATCAAGTAATACAAGATCAGGTTCTGCACCATGCTCTAAGCGCTCATAGAATTCATCGACATCCGCAGTTTCCTGAATCTGTGCTTGAGGAAGACTATATCGAACCGCTTGAATTAAAGCATGTCTAAATAAAGGGTGGTCGTCTACAATTAAAATATTCATAAGCGCTGAGCTGTCTGCGAGTACGTCACTGTACGGTGTTTATTCAAATTTAATCTATCTTAGCCTATTTTTTAAATGAACTGTTGGTTAGACATCAAAACTTGTTTATTTCATCATAAATGCAAAACAATACAAATATTGATATAACTCACACAACATAGACCAATCAATACACACTATACAGAAATAACCAATAGAAACAGAGTATTAAATTCATTTAATTTTTTCTACTGAATCCTTTATAGGTATATATACAAAACAGATAAGCTTGCAGCATTTCCTTATTTTACAACTTGGCATGCGGTGTAGATAAATAAATAGCAATTCGAAATGATCTTTTAGGCCGCTATTATGTCCAATCACAATACTCTCTCTACTCCCCTTAATATTGTTGCAGTATCTGGTGGTTTAAACAGCCCATCAAAAACAGAAAGTTTAGTTAAGGCGATTCTGGATGAGCTTTCGGAAGCGATTAATATTAAAGTACATTTCGTCAAGCTGAGTGAAATTGGGCCTTTACTAGGCGGGGCAATTTATCGTAATCAGCTGCCACAACGGGTACAAGATGATTTGGCTGCTGTTGAAGCCGCAGATGCATTGATTGTTGGAACACCTGTTTATCGTGCTTCGTTTACGGGCTTATTTAAGCATTTCTTCGACTTTGTTGAGCAAACAGCTTTGGTTGATGTACCTGTGTTACTCGCCGCTTCAGGTGGCAGTGACCGTCATGCACTGGTGTTAGAACATCAATTACGCCCTTTATTCAGTTTTTTCCAAGCACAAACCTTACCGATCGGGGTCTATGCCACTGATCGTGATTTCACGCCTGAATATACGGTTAAAAGCGAGCAATTGTCTGATCGCGTCACCTTGGCTGTGGCACGTGCTTTACCAATTTTGGAATGGGCACCTGCCAAAGGCCAACGTGCTGCTGCCATCAAAGCTAAAACTGAGCAAGCCAATCAGAATCTCGGCATTAATAAACAAATCGAACAAGCAGAAGTCTTACCATCTGCGGCAGTACCGAATCTGGATGCAGCTGAATCTCGCTTACACCCGAAGTCAGCCAAGGAGTTAACCCACGTCGCATAAACCATATCTGTTATGGAGGATACAACGATGACAATAACAACATCAGCAATTAAATTTGCCTACTGGGTTCCCAATGTGAGTGGCGGTCTCGTTGTAAGCAATATTGAACAACGTACAAACTGGAGCTACGACTACAATGTGCGCCTCGCACAAGCAGCGGAACGAAGCGGCTTTGAATATGCACTTACACAAATCCGTTTTACCACTGGCTATGGCGCAGAAAACCAACATGAATCCGTGAGTTTCAGCCATGCTTTATTGGCAAAAACCGAAAAACTCAAAGTCATTGCAGCGATCCTACCAGGCCCTTGGAAACCTGTACTCGCCGCTAAACAACTAGCGACCATTGACTACCTCACCCAAGGGCGTATTGCGATTAATGTGGTCAGCGGCTGGTTCCGTGGCGAATTTGATGCGATTGGCGAACCTTGGCCTGAGCATGATGAACGTTATGTTCGTTCGGAGGAATTTATTCGTACCCTCAAAGGTATCTGGACAGCTGACAATGACAGCTTTGATGGCAAATATTACCAATTCCAAAATTACACGCTTAAACCGAAACCTTTGCAAAAACCTTATATCGAAGTGTTTCAAGGTGGCAGTTCCCGTGCAGCACGTGATATGGCCGCGCGTGTATCAGACTGGTATTTTACCAACGGCAATAGCGTTGAAGAAATCAAGAAGCAAGTTGATGATGTCCGCAGCAAAGCAAAGTTAGCCAACAGACAAGTCAAGATTGGGGTTAATGCCTTTATCATTGCCCGTGATACTGAGGAAGAAGCCAAAGCAGTACTGAATGAAATCATAGCTCAAGCCAATGTCGAAGCGGTGAATGCCTTCGGTGATGCCACCCGTGAAGCAGGTGCAGCAGCCCCTGAGCGTGAGGGCAATTGGGCAAAATCGACCTTTGATGATTTGGTTCAATACAATGATGGTTTTAAAACAAATCTGATCGGTACTCCGCAACAAATTGCGGAACGGATTGTGGCCTTAAAGAATGTTGGCGTTGATTTGGTTCTTTCAGGCTTTCTACATTTTATTGAAGAAGTAGAATATTTTGGAGCAAAAGTTCTACCGTTAGTCCGTCAACTTGAGCAACAACAGGAACAGCGTCTCGCAGCAAAATCAGCTTAGTTTTCAGTGCTGAATAAGAAGAAAAACAAAAGAAATGGCAAATCTTTCCCCCAAGGCTCGGCTTGGGGCTTTTTTTATTTTAACGGGTCTCAATTTCCCGCATGACCGTTTCAACCGAATATCGGCACCACTGCGACAGTTGCTCAATAAACTCATTTAATTGTGATGGATTAAAATGGCTAACAATCATATAGCAGGCGTTGCCGAGAATTTTAAAACATTCATCCACCTGCTCATATTGTTTGACCAAACGCTCAACCTCAATAAAAGCTTGCTGATCATTCATAAACAGTTGGATGAATTGTTTATGTTCATATTTTATCGCGATGGTGTAATTTTTGATAAAGCCTGCATCCATTAACTGTGCAATACGAGCGCCAACGGCCTGCCCAGTACGGTGCACTCGCTGTCCTATTTCTTTATGGCTTAAACGCGAATCTTGTTTTAGCAATTCAATAATTTTCAGATCAATCGGATCAAATTCAATATTCATTTTTCATTATGAAAGAAAACCAGCAACAATGCTTTCATCTGAATATAGCGGATTTTTCACACTTCCCCTACTCTTGTTTTATCTTAACGCTGGAAGAAAAAAATGATGAAACAAGCCTTACTGATTATTGATGTCCAAAACGATTATTTTAAAAATGGCAAAATGGAATTGGTCAATCCAGAGCTTGCTCTAGCGCAAACCAATCTATTAGAAGACCATTTTATTCAAAACAATTTACCGATTATTTATATTCAGCATATTAACCCTGCCTCTGCCAGTTTCTTTCAGGAAAATACCGTGGGTGTTGAATTACATCCTCAACTTAAAGTCACAGATCAATCAGTGATTGTCGAAAAGCATTTTCCCAATAGCTTTTTGGAAACCAATCTTCAAACCATCCTTGAACAACATCAAGTTGAACAGTTAGTGATCACAGGTATGATGACCCATGTCTGCATTGACTCAGGGACACGTGCAGCCAAAGAACTTGGCTACCAACCCATTGTGATCGCAGATGCCACTGCAACCCGTGATCTGGAACATGATACTAAGATCGTCAAAGCAGCCGATGTACAAACGGCATTTTTATCTGCACTCGGTTTCTTTGCCACGGTACAAAACACGGCTGATTTTTTAGCACAGAATTAAATCATGCAGAAAAAAAGAGCGTTCCATCGAACGCTCTTTTTAAATTTGAATAGGTTTATCGGTTTGGATAAACCGTGGCAATCAGATGTTCAACCACAGCCGGCTCAGCCAATGTTGAGGTATCGCCTAAGCTATCCAACTCATTGGCAGCAATCTTTCTTAGGATACGACGCATGATTTTACCTGAACGAGTTTTCGGCAAAGCAGGCGCCCAATGCAGTGCATCAGGGGTAGCCACTGGCCCAAGCACTTTACGCACCCAGCTCACCAACTCCTTGCGTAGCTCCTCAGATTCCGCCACATCGGCTTGCAAGGTGACAAAAGTACAAATCCCTTGACCTTTAATGTCATGTGGCATACCAACAACTGCCGCTTCAGCCACTGCTTCATGTGCAACCAATGCACTTTCAATCTCGGCTGTCCCTAAACGATGACCTGAAATGTTCAGTACATCATCAACACGCCCAGTGATCCAGTAATAGCCATCGGCATCACGGCGTGCACCATCACCAGTAAAATAATAGCCTTTAAAAGTTGAGAAATAAGCTTCAATAAAGCGCTCTGGATCGCCCCAAATGGTTCTCATTTGGCCCGGCCATGAGTCTTTAATGACCAAATTACCTTCTGTTGCTCCGTCCAATTCATTTCCTTCGCCATCGACTAACGCAGGTTGTACTCCAAAGAATGGACGTGTTGCTGAACCCGGTTTGAGTGCAGTTGCACCCGGCAATGGTGAAATTAAAATGCCACCTGTTTCTGTTTGCCACCATGTGTCGACAATTGGACAACGGCCTTCACCTACGACCTCGTGATACCAATTCCATGCTTCAGGGTTAATTGGTTCACCGACTGAACCCAGCAAACGTAAACTACTCCGATCACTTTCACGCACGTAGGCATCGCCTTCACGCATCATGGCGCGAATTGCAGTTGGTGCAGTATATAAAATCGTGATGTTATGTTTATCAATCACATGACCAATACGTGCCCAAGTTGGATATTGTGGAATTCCCTCGAACATGACTGTAGTAGTGGCATTACTCAACGGACCATAAAGTAAATAACTATGTCCCGTAATCCAGCCTACATCTGCGGTACACCAGTACACATCATCCTCTTTAAGGTCAAACACTTCCCTAAAAGTAGTGTTGACATAAACCAGATAACCACCTGTGGTATGTAACACGCCTTTCGGTTTTCCTGTTGAACCCGAGGTGTACAGAATGAAGAGCGGATCTTCTGCTTTCATCGGTTCTGGTGGACAGTGTTCATTTACTTCCATAATCGCAAGGTGATACCAAACGTCACGCTCAGCATTGAACTGAATCGGATTCCCTGTACGATGCACCACAATCACATTTTCGACACTACTGGTGCCATCAATTTCTAAGGCTGCATCTACATTTTCTTTCAGTGGAATAAGCTTACCGCCGCGCATGCCCGCATCCGCAGTAATCACTAATTTTGCTTGACTATCTTCGATACGGCTAGCCAATGAGTCTGGTGAGAACCCACCAAACACCACACAATGCACAGCACCAATTCGTGCACAGGCCAACATGGCAATCGCTGCCTCAGGCACCATTGGCATATATAGCACCACACGATCACCCTTGCGAATGCCTTGTTTTTTTAGCACATTGGCAAAACGACAGACTTCATCGTGTAGTTCAGAAAATGAAATGATTTTATGACGTGAAGGATGATCACCTTCCCAGATAATCGCAGGCTTTAAAGGATTATCTTTAAGATGACGATCTAAACAGTTGGCTGAAACATTCAGTTCACCATCGGCGAACCACTCAATTTTGAAATTATCTGCGTTAAAACTTGTATTTTTAACCTGTGTGAATGGTTTGATCCAATCAATATTTTTTGCTTCTTGTGCCCAAAATACTTCGGGTTGCTCAATTGAATCCTGATAACGTTTGAAATAGTCTGCTTCCGAGATTCTTGCCATTTCTTTGAATTTATCAGGCACTGGGTAGATTTCTTTCATAGCTCACTTCCTTTGTTTTTTATTTCATACCTTAGATATACACATCTATTTTTCGGGTATATTTTGTTTTCTCTCACAGTATGGTCATCATTTACAAGAGCAAACAATGCGGCTTTGGTCGTAAGAATGTTATGCTTTAGCAACCAAATTTTTTTCAAAAATTTACTCAAAATAATTTAAATTTGAACTGCTTGTCTATGCTTTTTACTTTTAAAATAAGTGATTATTTTGATCATTGCTAAGACCTTAAAAGATTTAATAATCAAAAAATAGGAATTCATCATGTTCGATCAAACACGATCTGCCCCAATTCAGCCTCAATACGATCATCCTTTATCTGCTAAAGGACGTTTTAATCGCTTAAGCTATCTAGGTTGGTATGGTTTGTTGAGTGTCAGTTGGACGGTTCTTTTCATTCTTATTGCCACAATTTCGGCGAGTCTAAGTGTAAATAATGTACAGATTCATGAACCAATCTTATCTGCATTTTCAGGAATCGGAGGAATTGCGCTGATTGCACTATGGTTTGCTGGTTTTTATTTTCAGATCATTTTTTTAATCCGACGCTTACATGATCTGAATAAAACAGGATGGCTATGTCTATTATTACTGGTGCCAATCCTTCAATTCTTTTTTACACTTTATGTCTTATTTGCAGCAGGCACACCTCATCGCAATGATTATGGCGATGTCCGCCCATCCACCACATGGGAAAAACTATTTGCATGGATCATGATTATATTCAGTTTAACGATGATATGTGGCATGTTTATCTTTAGCTATTATTTTGCTAGCCCTGACTTTTGGGGTACACCAACCCAGATCTTACAAAATACAACTGAGTATTTTTAATACTTTATCGAACAGCCAAATTTGAGCCACTCAATCAATAAAACCGTTACGGAATTTATCATGCATGATCAGCGTAAATTCATTATGATAGCTCCCCTAATAAATTCCTTACGTTGCGAAATAGAGATTTTCCCGTGGCAAATGAGCAAACGACATTAACTGAGGTCGCTAAAGATACTGGTGAATTGATTCATCAAGCAGGTGCAAAAACCACGCAAACGGTATTGGCACATACTGAAAAATATCATGATGCCTATACAACAATCGATAAAATTATGGATAGCTTTTGGGAGCGTGTACCCTATATCTGTATTGCGATCACAGTATTTGTCATTTTTTGGCTACTGACTAAGTTATTTAAATTCTTTATTCACAAAACTTTGGAAAACCGTAGCTACACCCGACAAAACTTGGTACTGGTGCTCAACCGTGTCGGAAGCACTTTTATTCTATTCTTTGGTTTTTTAATTGGATTGGTCATCGCTATTCCAGGTTTCACCCCAAGCCAGTTAATCGGAGCATTGGGAATCGGTTCTGTTGCGATCGGTTTCGCTTTCAAAGATATTTTCCAAAACTTGCTATCAGGTATCTTAATTTTACTCAGTGAACCTTTCCGCATCGGCGATGATATTGTTGTGAATGGTTTTGAAGGCAATGTTGAAGATATCCAAATTCGCGCAACCTTTTTACGCTCACCTGATGGTCGCCGTATCGTGATTCCCAACGCAACGGTCTACACCAGTGCCGTGACAGTGAACAATGCCTACCAGCGCCGCCGTTGTGAGTTTATAGTGGGTATTGGGTATGAAGATGATATGCAGAAAGCAAAAAAAATCATTATGGATATTTTAGACCGTAATCTTAATGTACTTAGCCAACCCGGTTTCTCGGTCAATGTCACCGCACTTGCAGATTTCTCGATTAATTTAACCGTCCGTTGGTGGGTAAATACCACAGAAACCACCACATCTGCATCAATTAGTGAAATTCAAGAACTGGTTGTAACAGCCTTCGATGAAAAAGGAATTTCGATTCCTTACCCAGTACAAGAAGTCAAAGTGTATCGTGGTGATCAATCTGATAATACAGAGAACTTAGATAAATAATCGCCCTAAAATATGTGATACTGCCGTTTCAGTTCGTAAAATTCGGTTGCCTAAGCTCATCGCTTGGCAGCCGTTTTTTATGAGCAGATCGACCTCATACGGAATAAATCCACCTTCTGGGCCAACAATTAAGTGACATGAATGTTGAATCGCATAAGGCATCTGCTGTTCTGCATAAGGGTGTGCGACATAAGCAGGTTTCTGATCCGAAATAAATGTAGGCAAAACATCTTCAACAAAAGGTTTAAAGCGTTTATACAATTGAATTTCAGGTGCAATCGTGTCGCCTGCTTGCTCTAAACCTAAAGTCACATAATCATCGAGTTGCTGTAAAAATGGGCTTTGCCAATAGCTTTTATCCACTCGATAACTATGAATCAAACTGATCCGTTCCACACCTAAAGTCACCGCATCCATGATGATACGGCGTAACACTTTAGGACGTGGCAAAGCAAGAATCAAATGCACAGGTAACTTTGCTGGGATTGCTTCAACCTGAATTGGTCTTATGCGAATCTGTTGCTCAGAAACAGATATTACTTCCGTAAGATAGCGTTGACCATTACGCACGCCGACTTTTAAAGTATCACCACAATTCAACTGAATATGCTGTTGTAAATGTTGGAGTTGACGTTGATTTTCAATCTGCCAGATATTATCTGTTGTGGTGATTTGATTAGGTTCAAGTAAAACAATATTCATGACAAGGCTTTAAATTCTAAATAATGATCAATCAATTGAATATGCTTTTGGAGTGAGCCTTTATTTCGTTGCAGAACCAATTCTGCCTGTTCAATCAATTGCTGAGTCTGTATTCGGTCATCTAAACAACTCAAAAGTTGCTGTACCACTTGTACAGCATCTGTTCCAATCAAAATTCCGTGTTCCGCTACAAACTCATCCACGATACTTTGGAAATTAAAATAGCGTGGGCCAATCACAGTCGGTACATCTAAAACCATCGGTTCTAAAATATTATGTCCGCCCCCAGGCTCATTCAATGAACCACCAACAAAACAAGCTTGACTGAGTGCATACCATAACCACATTTCACCCATACTATCGGCTAGAAAAACCTGTGTATCAGTTTGAATTGGCTGTTTAAGACTACGGCGTTGCGTATTTAAATTTAAACTTTGACAAATTTTATACACCTCATCAAAACGCTCAGGATGACGTGGTACCACAATACAGAGCAAATTTGGATTTGAATTTAAATGTGGTTGTAATTGTCTTAATAAATTTTCTTCTTCCGGTGAATGTGTGCTAGCTAAGGTAATCACCTGACGATCGGCCAATTGCCATTGCTGTCTCAACTGTTCCGCCTGCTGGATATAGTGTTGTGGTGCTGTAATATCAAACTTGATATTACCCACCACCTGACTCTTGGCTTGATCTAGCCCCAAATTCACATAACGCTGTTGTGTCGCGATGTCTTGAGCCAATAACCATGTGAGTTGCTGCAACATTGGCTGTGTTAAACGGCGAACTTTGCCATAACCTTTGGCTGATTTTGCTGAAAGACGAGCATTCAATAAGATACATGGGATTTGTTGCTGTTTCGCTTGGGCAATTAAGTTTGGCCAAATTTCAGTTTCCACTAGAGCAAGAAGTTTCGGTTGATACAACTCAAAAAATTGTTTCAGTAATGGTTTTTGATCAACAGGCAAATAGACCGCCTGAAAAAGTGTCGGATATTTTTCGGAAAATAAACTCTTGGCTCTGGCTTGTCCTGTTTTGGTGGTGTTGGTGACCAGCACAGGCTGGCCCAGTTTTAAATAATGTTCAATCAAGGGCTGGGCGGCATTGGTTTCACCCACTGACACCACATGAAACCAGATCGCATGCTGGTTTTTAACTGGCTGAAATGGGCCAAAACGCTCTAGACACTCTTGCTGAAATAGTGCATCACTTTCAGTCCGTTGTTTAATTTTCCAACGGTATAAAGGCTTGAGACACGCCAATAGAAAGTTATACCAGAACGGGGTTTGCTGTACTGCGTTGTGCTGCGCCATCCGAGACCAAGATTTACAATTTGATTTCGTTCATTATGCGGAAGTTTCATATGCATTGACAATTGATTATTGTATGTTGCACTTTGATTAAATATTTCTTTATAAAGAAAAATGATATCTTAGAACAAAGAATAATCCATTTTGAGAAAAACAATGCAACCTGATTGGTTCAAACAAATAAAGCAACCTTCTGATGAAACAACACAAGAATATCTACCCTGTCATCCATTTAAAATTATTCTCCCTTTTTTAATTCTAGCGTTACTGTGCTGCTTATGGGCGCTTCTAGCCAGTCACTTAGGCGCATTAATGAAAGCCAGTTTTTTACTTGTGGTTCCCTTTATTATTGGCGCACTGATTGTATATATCATGTCAGCATTGGAGGGAAATATTTTGATCTTCGATATACCTCGTTTGAATTGACACCAATCAATGATCAGCAAACTAAGCTCACACTAAAAATTGATTATCGAATTAGCACCGAAGTCAATTTTTATGCCAATCAGATTGCACAATTGATGGTGCATGATTTTTCCAATGTGATTCTGGATTTTTATAAGAATCGAAGTGAACAGGCAGTACAGCAAATTAAGTCTTAAAAGTAAAAAATCAAGCGGCTAATGATCCGCTTGATCTTTCATCTGAGTTCAGTTCAGATTATTTTTATCCAGCACAGGTTGCTTAGGCTTCCAACTATTCAAAGGTAGGATAATCGGTATAACCTTCTGCACCTGCACCATATAAAGTATCGAATTGAACCTGATTTAAAGGCAAATCATGTTCCAAACGTTCTAATAGATCTGGATTGGCAATATAAGCTAATCCAAATGCCACAGCATCTGCTTGCTCAGTTTCTAAAATTTGTTTTGCTGAAGCTGGTGTTAATTTCTCGTTAGCAATCCACACCCCTTTGAATTTAGGGCGGAGTTTTGGCAATAAGCTGTCTTCTGCTTCATATTCACGGGTAAAGATAAAGGCCACATTGCGCTGATCAAGTTGTTCAACCACATAACCAAAAGTCGCGAGTGGATTATCATCACCCATGTCATGTGAATCACCACGCGGTGCCAAATGCACACCCACCCGACCTGCACCCCATACCTCAATAAAGGCATCCACAATTTGCAACAACAAGCGCGCGCGGTTTTCAATTGAACCACCATACTCATCATCACGAATATTGGTGCTACTTTGCAGGAACTGATCGATCAGGTAACCATTGGCTGCATGCAACTCAACACCATCAAAACCTGCTGCTTTCGCTAACTCAGCCGCATGTTTATATTTTGCGACGATTTCTTGGATTTCTTCATGCGATAAAGCACGAGGTGTAACGAAAGGACGTTTTGGACGCAGTAAACTCACTTCACCCGCAGGTTGAATCGCACTTGGTGCAACTGGAATATCACCATCTAATAAGTCAGGATGTGAAATACGACCGACATGCCATAGCTGAACCACAATCTTTGAACCTTGCGCATGCACTGCTTCAACAATTTTGTTCCACGCCTGAGCTTGTTCTTGTGACCATAAGCCTGGCGTATTGGCGTAGCCAGCAGCTTTCGGACTAATCACCGTCGCTTCAGTGATAATTAAGCCCGCATTGGCACGTTGTTGATAGTATTCCACCATTAAATCGTTTGGAATACGCTCAACACCACTACGAGCTCTCGTCAAAGGTGATAAAACCAAACGGTTTTTAATCGTAAAATCACCCACTTGTAACGCAGAATTTAGTTCAGCCATGATCGCCTCAATTTACACTTATTCAGTTAAAGTGTTTGTTTTAAATGTTCGATATATTGCTGAATCAAAGCTTCATTTCTGGTGAAATAGGACCACTGCCCATATTTCTCAACTTGAATCAAACCTGCCTGCTGTAACACAGACAAATGATTTGACATGGTTGATTGTGCAACTTTGCCAAGACGTTCAATATGACCTGCACATACGCCTCGTTCAAAACTGCCACCACATTCCTGCACCGGTAAAAATTGCTCAGGCTCTTTCAGCCACTGCAAAATCTGTCGGCGTAATGGATTGGCTAAGGCTTTGCTAATAATATCAATATCCATAGACTCACCATGTTGATCAAGCGGCAAAACTTTGTTCAGCACCTAAACCCAGTATATCGTATTTTTTAAATATTAATATCTGTTTTTTTCGATATTAATATCCTATTTTTTCGATTAACCAAACAATGCTGAACCAAGCCACTTTGATATACTTGTTTTCATTGAATAAAGTCTCCATCCGCTCAGGAATAGGAGACTTTTTCTCACACTTTAAATTCGAGTATTCCCTCTCCTGACAGGAGAAGACCAGGGAGAGGGCAAGAGATTTATAGACCTTGCTTTAAACTTGCTTCAATGAACTTATCCAAATCACCATCTAAGACTGCTTTAGTATTTGAATTTTCAATACCAGTACGCAAATCTTTAATACGTGAATCATCTAGGACATAAGAACGAATCTGACTGCCCCAACCAATATCTGACTTCGAGTCTTCCAATGCTTGAGCTGCTTCATTACGTTTGCTCATCTCTAACTCATAGAGTTTGGCACGTAATTGCTTCCATGCATGGTCACGGTTCGCATGCTGTGAACGTTGGTTCTGACATGCCACCACGATACCTGTTGGTGCGTGAGTGAGACGAACTGCCGAATCGGTTTTGTTAATGTGCTGACCACCCGCACCCGAAGCACGATAAGTATCGGTACGGACATCCGATGGATTAATATCAATTTCGATATTGTCATCAATCTCAGGTGAGATAAATACCGCAGAGAATGAGGTATGACGGTTGTTATTACTATCAAATGGTGACTTACGTACTAAACGGTGTACGCCACTTTCGGTACGTAACCAGCCATAAGCAAACTCGCCATCGACACGGATGGTTGCGGATTTAATGCCTGCCACGTCACCATCAGATACTTCCATCAATTCAGCTTTAAAGCCATGACGTTCGATCCAACGCAGATACATCCGCAATAACATCGATGCCCAGTCTTGTGCTTCCGTACCACCAGAACCTGATTGGATTTCAAGGAAACATGGATTTGGATCCATTGGATTACTAAACATGCGGCGGAATTCTAAGTTACCTAAAGCCTGTTCAGCACTATCAAGTTCAGCCTGAACATCTTCTAGCAAAGTTTCATCATCGGCTTCTACAGCCAAATCAAGCATGGCTTTGGCATCATCTAGCTGCTCTGCAAGACGATCAAATACACCTAAAGTATTTTCTAAACTGCCCTTTTCTTTCGCAATGGCTTGCGCACGACTCTGATCATTCCAAATCTTTGGGTCTTCTAGTTCTCTTAAAACTTCTTCTAAACGCTCAGCCTTTAGATCGTAGTCAAAGATACCCCCGTAGTGTTTGGCTACGATCAGATAAATCTTTCAATTGGACTAAGTACGGATTAATTTCCACGCGTATTTTCTCACAATATTTTTCACTCAATCTCATATTTTAACATAACTGGTTTGTACGACACAGCCATGTATTTTTAACTAAATTCAGCAGTTCATCCGATACATGGAAATGTATTTTGCTTATATAATTTCATGTTTAAAACTGACTCTGATTACACTAAAAATACGAATAAACACAATCTATCCTAAGTTTTAATAAATCAAAACACTAATGTTTTTTATTTAAAATCAATTATATAATAATTAAAATTTACATTTTATCTACGTTTGTACCATACAGTTACTTTCTTAAGATTGACGATTAAATAATTTTCTCTAGACTAAAAGTTGTAACAAAAAGTGTAATTAATATTCATTTGGTTCATTATCTCAACAGGGGCATAACCATGAAAAAATTAGCAATAGCATCAGCACTTTTATCTGCGATTGCAGTAACAGGCACTGCTCATGCGTATCAAGCTGAAGTGGGTGGTTCATATACCTATACAGATTGGGACGATTTTGATAGCACAAACAATTTTGGTGTGGATGGGACTTATTATTTCAACCCAGTCCAAACACGTAATGCACCACTTGCAGAAGCAGCGTTCTTAAATCGTGCTAGCAACGTGAAAGCCAATGTTAACTATGCCGACAATAGTGGCGTAAAAGATACAAAATATGGCGCAGGTGTTGAATATTTCGTACCGAATAGTGATTTCTATTTAAGTGGTAATGTCGGTCGTAGTGAGCTTGAAGTAGACAATAATGCCATCGATCAAAAAGTAACAACCTACGGCGCAGAAGTTGGTTACTTACCTGCTCCAGGCTTATTACTTGCATTAGGTGTGAAAGGCTACGACGAGAAAAATGGTAAAGACGGCGCTGATCCAACTGTACGTGCTAAATATGTAACTCAAGTTGGTGGAAAAGATGTCAACTTAGAAGCGTATGGTGCATTTGGTGATTCAGATGAATACCGTGTTAAAGGTGACTACTATCTAGATAAAACACTGAGTGTTGGTGCAGATTATTACAATAACGACCTAACAAATCGTGATGAATGGGGTATCTCTGCGAAGAAATTCCTGAATCAACAAGTGAGCTTAGAAGGTCGTGTTGGTTTTGGTGATGACTATAATACCTATGGTATCCGTGGTGCATACCGCTTCTAAGCAATTATGCTAGATAAAAAATCCGCTCTACTGAGCGGATTTTTTATTGTGCGAGATGTGATATTTGCAATTGCAGACTCGTATTGCCATTAAAAACGTTACGTTCCAATGTATAAACGAGATCAACATAACCCAGCATCGGATTGAACTCAAAACGGTCTGCCGCATTAAAAGCGATTGCATCGATAATTTGCTGTCCTAAAGATACTTTCAGTTTTAAATGCTGATCTTTAAGCCAGCGATAATCCATCACTTTAAATCTTCCATCAAATTGAGGAATTGGAAATTTTTGTCCCCAAGGACCTAGCCGATCAATCCAGTCTAGCGTTTCAAGATGTAAACTAGCATCAGTTAACTCACCATCTGTCCATAGAGTCGCTTGGAATAAATTTTCATCCATTTCAGCAATTGATTGAATAAAAACTGTTTTAAATTCATCAAAATTATCTTTTTTTAAGGTCAAACCTGCTGCTGCGGCATGACCACCAAAATGGCTAACTAAATGTGGGTATTGTTCTGCGACTTGCTCAATAGTATCGCGAATATGAACACCTTCAATCGAACGCGCAGAGCCTTTAATATGTATCCCATCTTCATCAGGAGCAAATACTAAACTTGGTCGGTGAAACTGTTCCTTTAGACGCCCAGCTACAATCCCTATTACCCCTTGATGCCACTGCTCATCAAACATCACCAATGCGGCAGGTAAAGAATCTGCCTGTAGCTGCACATGCTGTAATGCACTGATCGCTTGCTGTTTCATCTCAGCTTCAACTTGACGACGTTCTACATTCAGTTGATTGAGCTGCTGTGCAATTGGATAGGCTGTTTCTAAATCTGGAGCCAATAAACACTCAATACCTATTCGCATGCTCTCCATACGACCAGCCGCATTAATTCGAGGGCCGATCACGAAACCTAAATCTTGAGCGCGTAAACTTGCAGCGTCTCGTTTTGCAATATCCAATAATGCTAAAATTCCTGCACGACATTGATATTGCTGAATTCGTTTTAAGCCAGCATCCACTAAAATACGGTTATTATAATCAAGCGATGCAACATCAGCATAAGTTCCCAACGCAACCAAATCTAAATACTGAGTGACTTTACTTGTACTTTTTCCCTGCTGAGCGCGGTAACTGGCTAATTTTGCCAGCACATAAAATGCCACTCCAACCCCAGCCAATGCTTTGCTTGGAAAGTCACAGCCCAACTGGTTAGGATTCACCACCGCCTCTGCGGATGGAGTTGGTTTGGTGGTCAGGTGGTGGTCGGTAATAATGACCTGCATCCCCAACGCCTGTGCGGTTTCAACACCTGCATGACTCGATATACCATTATCTACAGTAATCAAAAGATCTGGCTGATAGCTTTGCTTTGCCAACTCAGCAATTTTAGGGGTTAAGCCGTAACCGTACTTAAAGCGATCAGGCACTAAATATTCAACGTTCGCCCCCATTTCTTTAAGAACCAAGATCATCAATGCAGTACTGGTCGCACCATCCGCATCATAGTCACCAACAATTACGATCTGTTTTTCTTGATCAATGGCTTGATCAATTAATTCAACGGCTTGATCTAATCCTTTGAGATCAGGTGGCAATAAATGCTTGAGTTTTAGCTCAAGCTCTTGTTCCGATTGCACTCCACGTCTTGCCAATATCTCAGCAATAAACATAGGCACGCCCTGAAATTGTTCAGGGCGTGTCAAAAATGGTCTTTGTTGAATTTGAATCATGGTCATTTATGGCATCAAGCGTTGAATAATCCAAAGTCCATTTTGTTTTTCATAACTCAAACGGTCATGTAAACGGTTTGGTCGTCCTTGCCAGAATTCATAATAATCTGCATCTAAGCGATAACCACCCCAAAATTCGGGTTTATCCAACTCCGCTCCATGTACTTGGTTTTGTAAGTTTTGAAAACGCTGTTGTAATAACTCACGGCTTTCAATGACACCACTTTGTGGCGTACTAATATGTGCTGCAATCTGACTGTCACGTGGACGCTTATGGTAATAATCCGTCGATTCCTGTTCTGAAATCTTGGAAACCTGACCACCGATACGTACCTGACGTTCTAAACTCGGCCAGTAAAATAAAAGTTCAGCATAAGGATTTTCCGCAAGGTCTAATCCTTTCTGACTATCATAATTGGTGTAAAAATCATAACCAGCTTCTGTTGCACCACGTAACAAAACGGTTCGGACGTGTGGGCGACCTTGAGTATTTGCTGTCGCCAAAGACATCGCATACGGTTCATGTAATTGAGCAGTGAGTGCATGATTGAACCAACTCAAGAATTGCTCAT
The DNA here is from genome assembly GCF_002165385.1 of Acinetobacter sp. WCHA39. Taxonomy (NCBI): domain Bacteria; kingdom Pseudomonadati; phylum Pseudomonadota; class Gammaproteobacteria; order Moraxellales; family Moraxellaceae; genus Acinetobacter; species Acinetobacter sp. WCHA39. The sequence goes on along the minus strand of NZ_NHRP01000014.1, from coordinate 25,046 downwards.
GGGGATTTACACTGATCTGGGATTCGTGTAACTCACCTTGTTCATAACTTAAACGAAGTTCACTCAGGTCTTTAATGACATCATTCATTATTACTCTCCTTTAAGCAGCTTGAGCATGAGCTCTGACTGCATCGGCTAAATGATTTGCGATGGCATCCACTTCCTGCTGTTGATCTCCTTCTACCATAACTCGAATCACAGGTTCAGTACCTGATTTACGAATCAAAATACGTCCACGCCCAGTCAATTGTTGTTCAGCTTTTTCAAATTCAGCAACAAGAGCAGGAACAGCATATGGATCAATCATATGCTGTAAACGAACATTAATTAACACCTGTGGAAATAATTCAAAGTCTGCAACTAATTCATGTAATGCTTTCTCTTGCTCAACCATCACCGTGAGCACTTGTAAGGCAGCAATAATCGCATCGCCTGTGGTGCTCTTATCCAACGTTAAGATATGACCTGAAGGCTCACCACCTGTGACCCAACCATTTTCTTCTAATGCCTGTAATACATAGCGGTCACCGACTTTTGCGCGTACAAAACCGACATCCGCTTTTTGTAATGCTAACTCAAGTGCCATGTTACTCATGACTGTTCCAACAATACCTGCTGGTTTATTTTTGGCCTGAGTTGCAAGGATATACAGAATATGATCACCATCTACCAGTTGACCATTTTTATCTACCATCACGACACGATCTGCATCACCATCAAACGCAATACCTAAATCAGCTTGGTGATCAACCACAGCCTTTTGTAGAAATTCAGGATGGGTTGATCCACAATTTTCATTGATATTTAAACCATCTGGTTCATTAAAAAGCGGGATTACTTTTGCACCTAGCTCTCTAAAAACTGAAGGACCAACGCTATATGCTGCGCCGTTAGCACAATCCACTACAATTTTGAGATTACTAAGATCGAAGTGATATGGAAATGTTGATTTACAGAATTCGATGTATCGACCATTTGCATCTTTTACACGAACACTTTTACCTAGGTTAGCCGTATCATCAATCACTAAATCTTTTTCTAATTCTTGATTGATCTCATTTTGTAAGGCATCTGGGAGTTTTTTACCTTCACCTGAGAAAAATTTAATCCCATTATCAAAGTAAGGGTTATGTGATGCTGAAATCACAATACCTGCATGTGCATGCAAAGCACGTGTTAAATGCGCTATAGCAGGCGTTGGTAATGGTCCCAACAAATGCACATATACACCTGCTGCGTTTAAACCTGCTTGGAGAGCTGCTTCTAGAATATAACCTGATAAACGCGTATCTTTACCCATAACCACAATTGGTTTGTTTTTAGGACTATTTCTTTTTAATACTTTTCCTGCTGCAAATCCTAATTTTAATGCAAATTCAGGGGTAATCGGCATTTGTCCAAATTTGCCACGAATTCCATCAGTTCCAAAATAGCTCATTCTTTACTCGCTTTCTTATCTTTATATGACGTATCGTCATATCATTTTTCATCTGTTTTACTTTACACCAAAACAAAAAAACCGTCAGTGCACTGACGGTTTTTTTATTGCCAAAATTACTAAAGATCAACCTACACGATAGTTTGGTGCTTCTTTAGTAATCGTCACATCATGAACATGTGATTCAGACATGCCTGCCGAAGTAATTTTCACAAATTTTGCATTTTGACGAAGATCTTCAATCACAGATGAACCTGTATAGCCCATAGAAGAACGTAAACCACCCATCATTTGATGGATGATATTGCCCATTGGACCTTTATATGGAACACGACCTTCAATGCCTTCTGGTACCAACTTTTCAGCACCTGCTTTAGAGTCTTGGAAATAACGGTCAGCAGAACCTGTTGCTCCCGCCATTGCACCCAATGAACCCATACCACGATACGCTTTATAGTAACGACCTTGGAAAAATTCAACTTCACCTGGCGCTTCTTCAGTACCAGCAAGGAGTGAACCGACCATGATCGTGCTCGCACCTGCGCCAATCGCTTTCGCCATATCGCCAGAGAAACGAATACCGCCATCTGCGATCAATGGAATTTGATCTTTTAGTGCATTGGCAACACTATCAATTGCCGAAATCTGAGGCATACCAATACCTGCCACAATACGTGTCGTACAGATCGAACCAGGACCAATACCCACTTTAACAGCATCTGCACCTGCATCTAACAATGCTAAAGCTGCATCACCTGTTGCAATGTTTCCACCAATCACTTGAACTTGTGGATAATTTGTTTTTACCCAACGTACACGTTCAATTACGCCCGCTGAGTGACCATGTGCCGTATCTACGACAATCACATCTACACCCGCATCGACTAATGCTTCCACACGGCTTGGTGTTTCTACACCTGTACCGACCGCAGCACCCACACGTAAACGACCAAGGTCATCTTTACAGCTGCTTGGATAGCTTTCCGCTTTACGGAAGTCAGTGACTGTAATTAAACCTTTGAGTTCATTGTGTTCACCAACAACTAGAACTTTTTCAATACGATGCTTTTGTAGCAATGCTTGAATATTTTCTTTCGACTCACCTTCACGAACAGTCACTAAACGGTCTTGACCTGTCATGATGTTGCTTACTGGTTGTTCAAGATTGGTTTCAAAACGAGTATCACGACCTGTGACAATACCCACAACTTTGCCATCTTTTACAACAGGTACACCGCTAATATTATTCGCTTGGGTAATTGCAATAAGTTCACGTACTGTCGTTTCAGGCGTTACTGTGATTGGGTCTTTCACCATTCCAGCTTCGAATTTTTTTACACGGCGTACTTCCGCAGCTTGTGCAGCGATATCCATGTTTTTATGCAAAATACCAATACCACCATTTTGCGCCATTGCAATCGCCATACGAGACTCAGTCACCGTATCCATTGCAGCAGAAACGAGAGGGATATTCAGTTGAATTCCGCGAGTTAAACGTGTCTTTAAGGAGACATCTTTTGGGAGAACAGTTGAGTAGGCAGGAAGTAATAAGACATCATCGAAGGTTAACGCTTCTTGAACGATGGTCAGCATAACAATCTCACTGGTAATTTCCGTGAGCTATTATAAACAAATTTCGATGTGATTTTCATTTTCTATGATGAAAATAATTTGATAAGCGCGTAGAAACGCTTCACTACGACGCCTTATGCCATTTAAGCAACATTGATACAGTTAACAAACTTGATCATAATTCTCATTATTTTCTGAATCTTGTTGTTCAATATTAATCAATGGGATGAGATTGTGCGCAAGTCGTGCTTTATTACAATGATCATCCGCAATCTGAACCTCTTTACACGTTGAGCTTCGAATGGCGTAGATCGAACAACTGACTTGCTGTCCTACTTCTCCTTGTAATGCGATACATTTGACTTGAGCTTGGTTGGTACCTTTCATACAAGAATAAACGGCTGTGAGCGGTTCGACCATGTTTGCAGGCATCCGTTCTGCTTCAGCCCAATAAAAAGAAACACGATAATTTGCACAGCATGCACCACAACTCACGCATGCATCTGGGCTTGCAACTTGAGACAACATTTTTCTTAAAATTCTCGTTATCAAATTAATTTTTTGTAACTTGAATCCTAAGAAAAGTTGTTGATGAACACAATAGATTTATAGAGAAAATATTATGAATTCATTTAGGTAGGACAACTAAACACATACTCATTCATTAAATCTACGCCACATTCCAGACCCTCAATCCAGTCCAGAAACTGGTTGATCATCTCTTTTCCAACAAATGCGGTGCCATGCTGCGGCACAATCATGTCGAGGTCCATCTGGCGAACCATATTCACCCATAAACGGATGACTTTGTTGGAACACATATAACGTTGATGAAAGCCTTTCATCTTTTTAATATGCGCTTCAAAATCGGTAATCGGCTGGCTGGCATCATCAACAATAGAGGCACCCATATCCCCTGAAAAAAGAATTTTGGCGACTGGATCATAAAACTGGAAGTTGCCCACCGAATGCAAAAAGTGAGCAGGAATCGCTATGATTGCTGATTCACCTAAAGGAATCACTTGTCCCGTATCGGCAAGCTCAATTAAGCGTTCTTCCCAATTCCCTTTCATTCGATCACTCATAAATGCTGAGTTTAAATGCGGTAAAAAGCGTGCCCATAATTTAGACGCCACTACTTTTGCATCGGTATAAACTAACCAACGCGGCATCGAAGTAATAATATCGGGGTCTTGATGGGATGCCATCACATAATCCAAATTTTTTAATTTGGTATAGCGGTTTAACTCCATGGTTAAAGGAACATAGGTGAGATCACCACCTGGATCTAGAACCGCTGCACGATCGTGATCAATAATTAAAAATTGATTGGCTTGAATGCCTTCGCCCTTGACCAAACTGGTAAAACTAATGCATTTATGCGTACCATTATCAAATAGTATTTGCGATGTAGTCCGCTCAAAACTCATATCAACCCCATAAAAATTCTTTAAATATAAAATATTTTAATTCCTTAATAAAATAATGGGATTTTATTATTGTTTCAATCAAATATTGTAGTTTTATCATAATTTATAAAAAAAGATCCATGCATAAATGATGGATCTTTTTTGCGATTTAAATTTAATTAGAAGAAATAATGCTGTACCAAGGTTGAAATACCAACGACTAAAAAAATCGCAGCACCAATTTTATGAATAAGTGAAATTGGTAACTTATCAGCTAACTTATCGCCGATAAATACTGCTGGCGCATTCGCTAACATCATGCCAAGCGTTGTACCACACATGACCCAAAAAATACTGTCAAAACGTGCAGCTAAAGCAACTGTAGCAATTTGGGTTTTATCACCAATTTCAGCCAAGAAAAATAGAATAAAAGTTGCACCAAATACGCCGAATTTTTGCCATTTATTAATACTTTCAGTTTCATCCCCTAATTCATCAGGAATGAGCATCCAAATCGCCATACCAATAAAACCAAGTGCCAAAATCCATAATAGAATTTCAGGACTTAGGACAGTCGTAATCCATTGACCTAATACCGCAGAGATACCATGATTAATCGTGGTAGCCAGTAAAATTGCAATTAAAATCGGAACGGGTTTACGGAAACGTGCCGCAAGTAATAATGCCAGCAATTGCGTTTTATCGCCCATTTCAGCAAGGGCAACAATTGATGTGGAGATGAGGAATTCATACATAGTTGAATGCTCTGGCTAGCAAAATATACCGATGACCTACCCCTCCTGCTAGCCAAAATCAAGTAGATTGATGCAGAGTGGTAAATCAAAGGTCTTGCCAACAAAAGCACAGCTAAACAGCTGTTCTTGGTTCTTTGCTATGATGACCATGTTCTGTGGAACAATTATGTTGACCATCACCTCTTTACTTTGCGTAAAGAGCGGCTACTCCCCAATGAAGTGATATTAGTTTATCAAACTCTTTAAATTTTTTAAATCACTATGCCCAAAATTTTTGGTAACCCCAAATTAGCAAACGAGCAATCCCCAATAACAAAGCTAAATTCACACTCAAGCCAAAAAAACCAAAAATCCCCCAACCACTTGCACCGCCAACATTTTGAGCTTGATATTCCATGCTAACCACAATTGTTGCAGCTAACACTTCCAAACCCATGACGATGTACATCACCCAATCTGATGCAAAATGTAGAAAATTGACCCATAAGCCCATTAATACAAAAATAATCAGTAATATCGGTAATACAACTCGATAAATGATTAACATCCTTGCTCCTTATTCCGAATAAATACTTCTTTCAACTATATTAATTTTAGACAAAAGCTTGCACAAATAAAGTCGATTTTTTAATGCTATAAAATAGAAAACCTCGCATATGCGAGGTTTTCATCGTTAAAAAGTACTAGAGCAATAGGCTACGAATATCTTTTAAAAGCTTGGTCAACTTATTGGTAAAACGTGCTGCGTCAGCACCATTAATCACACGGTGGTCATAAGACAATGACAACGGCAACATTAAGCGCGGATCAAAGTCTTTACCATTCCACACAGGTTGCATGGTTGCAGGAGATATACCTAAAATCGCGACTTGCGGCCAATTGACCAACGGCGTAAATGCAGTACCACCAATACTGCCTAAGCTGGTAATGGTAAAATTGGCACCTTGTAGATCTTTCGGTGACAATTTACGATCACGGGCTTTTTGGCTGAGTTCAGCCAATTCTGCTGCAATTTGCTTAATTGATTTTTGATCAGGATTGCGCAATACAGGCACTGTTAAACCATCTGGGGTTGCAACCGCAATACCCATATGAATTTCGTTACGCAATAATACTGACTTCTGATCATCAGCCAAATGCCCCGCAAAATACGGCTCTTCTTTTAACAAGTGCGCAACCGCTTTGGCAATAAAGGCCAAGATGGTTAAGCTCAAGCCTTGTTTTTTAAAGCCATCTTTCAGTTCGCCACGCCATGCTTCAAGCTCGGTAATATCCGCCAAGTCAAACTGCGTCACTTGCGGAATAAAGTTATTCAATGACAGCTGTGGCACAGACACTTGCTGTAAACGCGTCATCGCTTTCACTTCACCGCCACCAAATGAACTAAAGTCTGGTAACTTCGGCAAGCCTGAAGCCACTGGAGTGGCTTGCGTTGCAGCAGTCGGTTGTGGTGCGGTCAGACGTGTTTTCACATAAGCAAAGACATCGTCCTTCATCACACGACCGTGCTCACCTGATGCTTTGACCTGCCCAAGAACAACACCTAACTCACGTGCCAGTTTACGCACGGCTGGACCCGCATAGACCTTGGCATTGTCAGCTTCTTGCGCTTTGGTCAGTTTCTCAGCTTGTGCAGGCGCACTTGGGGCTGCTGTCGCTGCCGCCTGTGGTTTTGCTGGTACTGCTTGAGTCGCAGGCGTAGCGGCTGATTGAGCTTTTGGCGCTGCTGTTGGTGCAGCGGTCGAGCCACTCACTTCAATCGTTGCTAATACCATGCCTTGACGAACTTCTTGATTCGCAGACACATGGATTGCTTTCACAATCCCTGCAACCGAGCTTGGTACTTCAACCGATGCCTTATCTGATTCAACCACGCATAGGCTTTGTTGAGCTTCAACACGATCACCAACATTGACCAGAATTTCTGAAACAAGAGCTTTTTCTACACCTAGATCAGGTATTTCAATTTCAACATGACCCGTTGAGGTATTCGTTGCAACTGGTACCTCAGTCGTTGCGACTGGCGCTTCTGTTTGAGTTGGAGTTGCTTGTGGTTCTGGTGCAGCAGCCAAACTTGCAGTCTTGACCTGAATCAAGACCACACCTTCCTTAATGCTATCGCCTTCTTTAATCTGGATCGCTTCCACAATCCCCGCAACCGAGCTTGGGACTTCTACAGTCGCTTTGTCCGATTCAACCACCACAATACTTTGTTCAGGTTCAATCTGATCACCCACTTTGACCAATACTTCTGCAACCAGCGCTTTTTCCACACCGATATCGGGAACTTTTACATCCACAATCTGGCTTGCTGTCTCTGTTGGAGCAGCAACTGGTTGTGCTTTTGTTTCAGCTTCGACAGGTTTTACTTCTGCTTTTGGCGCTTCTGACTTCGGTGCATCGTTTGCAGGTGCTTCAGCGGCAGACTCAGACTCTAACTCAATCAATGCGATGCCTTCAGTCACTTCATCGCCCTGTTGAACCAGAATACTTTTAATGATCCCTGCCGCAGTGCTTGGTACTTCTATCGTTGCTTTATCTGACTCTAAAACCAGAAGGCTATCGTCCACTGCAACATGATCGCCGACTTTGACCAAGATTTCTGCAACAAGTGCTTTATCTACGCCAATATCAGGTGCTTGGATTTGCATAATTATTTCCCCTCACCTGTTTGTGTTTCATTGTATTCAGCAACTGCCTGGACTTCTGGATGCGCTTGTGGCGCCCATGCCACTGGACGATCCGTATCTAATTCAAAATTAGAAATTGCATCTTTCACTAAACGTGCATCTACTTCGCCTTCGTCCGCTAGTTTTTTCAAAGTCGCAACCACGATATGTGCAGCATCAACACCAAAGAAACTACGTAAGTTAGCACGAGTATCTGAACGACCATAACCATCTGTACCTAATGCAACAAATGGACGACCATCTGGTAAATATGCACGGATTTGTTCACTGTACGCACGCATATGGTCTGTCGCAGAAACAACAATACCTTCCGTACCACGTAACTGTTTAGATACCCAAGATTCTTTCACTTCTTCAGCAAGCGCAAGCGGGTGTAAGCGGTTATATTCTTCACATGCCATTCCATCACGTGACAACTCATTGAAGCTGGTTACACTCCAAACGTTTGAATGGATTTGGTATTCATCACGTAAGATTTTCGCAGCTTTGATCACCTCACGAAGAATGACACCTGAACCCAGTAATTGAACTGTTGCTTTTTCATCTTTTTCGAACAAGTACATACCACGTTTAATGCCTTCCTCAGCGCCTTCTGGCATTGCAGGATGCTCGTAGTTTTCGTTCATTACGGTTAAGTAATAGAACACTCGCTCTTGGTTCACATACATGCGTTGTAAACCATCGTGTACGATCACAGCCAATTCATAACCAAAACATGGATCATAAGATACACAGTTTGGAATGGTGTTCGCCAAGATATGTGAATGACCATCTTGGTGCTGTAAACCTTCACCATTCAATGTGGTACGGCCAGCAGTCGCACCAAGTAAGAAACCTTGTGCCTGTGCATCACCCGCAGCCCATGCAATATCCCCAATACGTTGGAAACCAAACATTGAGTAGTACATGTACATTGGAATCATCGGCAAGTTATTGGTTGAATAACTGGTTGCCAATGCAGCCCACGCACTCATCGCACCTGCTTCGTTAATCCCCTCTTGCAGCATGTGACCGTCACTTGCTTCACGATAATGCATCAACTGTTCTTGATCTTCAGGCGTATATTTCTGACCATGCGCAGCATAAATACCGAGCTGACGGAACATACCTTCTAAACCAAAAGTACGTGCTTCATCTGGAACAATAGGAACAACACGGTCTTTAATGGCTTTTTCTTTTAACAATGCAGCGATTAAACGAACCATCAGCATGGTGGTTGATTGTTCTTTGCCTTGTGAGCCTTTTAATACTGCATCAAAGACAGAAAGTTCTGGAATAGCCAACTGTTCACTTTCTTTACGACGTGCAGGTAGATAACCACCCAAGGCCTCACGACGTGCCTTCATATATTTCAATTCAGGCGAGTTTTCACTTGGACGATAGAAAGGCACTTCTTCTAATTGCTCATCGTTAAATGGCAAATTGAAGCGATCACGTACATATTTTAAAGAGTCGATTTGCATCTTTTTGATTTGATGCGTTTTGTTTACTGCTTCAATTTCATCAGACAAGCCATAACCTTTAACAGTTTTCGCTAAGATTACAGTTGGTTGACCTTTAGCTGTACATGCTTCTGCATAGGCTGCAAAAACTTTGTACGGGTCATGACCACCACGATTTAGATTATCAATATCTTCATCGCTTAAGTCTTTAATCAACTCAGCCGCTTCTGGGTATTTACCAAAGAATTTTTCGCGTGCATATGCACCGCCCTTCACTTGTAAGCGTTGGTATTCGCCATCCAGTGTTTCTTCCATAACCGCTTTTAAAGCACCAGTGCTGTCTTTAGCCAGTAGTGGGTCCCAATGACGGCCCCACACCACTTTAATCACACGCCATCCCGCACCACGGAATAAAGATTCTAATTCTTGAATAATTTTACCGTTACCACGTACTGGACCGTCTAGACGCTGTAAGTTACAGTTTACAACCCAAATGAGATTGTCTAATTTTTCACGACCCGCAAGTGAAATTGCACCTGTGCTTTCTGGCTCATCCATCTCACCATCGCCCAGATATGCCCAGACTTTACGATTTTCTTCTTTGATCAAACCACGATTCATCAAGTACTTTTGAATGTGTGCTTGGTAAATCGACATAATTGGACCCAAACCCATGGATACAGTTGGGAACTGCCAATAGTCCGGCATTAAATACGGATGTGGATAACTCGGAAGACCATTACCACCCACTTCACGGCGGAAATTATTCAATTGATCTTCAGTTAAACGCCCTTCCAAAAATGAACGTGCGTAAATACCAGGGGCACAATGACCCTGATAATAAATCATGTCACCGCCGAAATTGTCCGAGGCAGCACGAAAGAAATGGTTAAAGCCCACATCGTACAAAGTGGCGGAAGATGCGAAGCTGGCAAGATGCCCACCAAGGTCATCGCCTGTTTTATTGGCACGTAATACCATCGCCAAGGCATTCCAACGAATTAAAGCACGAATACGACGCTCCATATCTTGGTCGCCTGGCATCGCTGGTTGTTCTTCAACAGAAATCGTATTGAGATAAGGTGTATTTAAGCGTTGGATCGGAACATGTTTTGCAATAGCCTGTTGATAAAGTTTTTCTAATAAGAATGCGGCGCGTTCCGTGCCCATATGTTGTAATACTGAATCAAATGCTTCTTGCCATTCCTGGGTTTCCTGCGCGTCTGAGTCGCCATAAAACGCCATACAATTCACCTTTTCCCTTAAGTTATTTTGACCTTATATATTTATCATGTTTTGGTGCTATGGAGGTATCGCCCCAAATGAATACAAAATCCCTTAATATTTTCTTGCTAAATAGTCATTGACTCAAATGAAACAAAAAACATAAAAAAACGCCAGTTAAGGCGCTTTCTTTTTAAATTTAATATACAACTGTTAACAAATTAGCTTAAGGCAACATGGCAAGATAAGTTGTTGGATTTTTACGTTGACCATCTTTGACAACTTCAAAATGCAAATGTGGTCCTGTACAACGTCCAGTACAGCCTACATTGGCAATATGTTCGCCTGCACTAACGCGATCACCCGCATTCACCATTAAGCGTGAAGCGTGAGCATAACGAGTGATATAACCGTTGCCATGATCGATTTCAACATATTGACCATAACCTGATCCCCAACCTGATTTGGTTACAACACCAGAACCTGTTGAATAAATAGCTGTACCTGATGGTGCCGCTAAATCAACACCCGAATGATGACGTGTCGTTCCTAATAAGGTACGGTTACCCCATGTTGAACTTACCCGCCCTTCTTGAAGTGGGTGATTAACTAACCACGAATAACGTGTATTTGCTGAAAAAGATGGTGCATTATCTTCGGCAGTCGATGAAATCGCTGAACGACCATATTTTCTTTCGATCGTAGCATTATTCAATTCAATGGTTTTTTCACGCAATTTAACTGATACATTCGATACGGCAGGCAAATCAATATCATCAGGATGGCTATAAGAACCTTGTGCTAAGGTTTTAGATAATTGCTCTAGGCGGTCACCATCTGTTGCTTGACCAATATTTTGATAATCTGCAAAAGCAACCGAAGCGGCTGAAGCAGCGAGTGAGAATGCAAGTAAAATACGACGCATATGCATAAAAAAACCTCTTGAAACAGTCCTTAAATAGTTCCTTTATCATCTCTTCCTTGATAACAGTTAAAATGAACGCTTAAGATGAGCCGATAACCTCGAAGGAAGTTAACATGTCTGAACCTAGCAACGTTTTTCAACAGAAAGGACAACACATAAAAACTGGAAACTTAACGTTTCTGACTACGCAAGTGACTCGATGGAAACAACTTACGAAAATTATTCAACCTATACTGCCCCAACCAGAACAATGGCAGGTTGTTTGTTATCAACATGGAGTTCTGATCATAACTGGTGAAAATCAAGCGATGATTAGTCAACTCAGCTATTTACAAAGCAACTATGTTGCGCAGTTAGCTCAATTAGAAGGACTCAAAGACTTACGAAAAATCCAAGTTCGCCTAAGAAACAAAATGAATGTTCCTCGTGAACCTTCTCCCCCATCTAAAACACTTTCTTCAGAAACCCAAGAGCAGTTACGCAGCGCCGCTGAATATGTGAGCGACCCTAAGCTTAGCCAAGCTTTACTACGTTTGGCAAGCAATAAAAAGTAAACTACTTATCTTAGGTATTGAAATATACACTTATTTTATGTGAACTAAATCTCAATTTTTATTGTTATAATATAACATAACCAATAAAAGACAATGACTTATATCACACTCACATAAGAAATTGGACAATCATTATCGTTATTAAATGTTACAATTTCATAACTGCTCGGATCATTTTGAACATTGCGTAACAGCTGATTATTGAGTGCATGCCCTGATTTATAGCCATCAAACTTAGCAATTACCTGATGACCCAATAAATATAAATCACCAACAGCATCTAAAATCTTATGACGCACGAACTCATCAGCAAAGCGTAATCCCTCTTCATTGACCACACCTGTATCATCAACACCAATCGCGTTCTCTAAACTCGCCCCTAAAGCCAGATTATTCGCCTTTAAATAATCAAGATCTTTCATAAAGCCAAAAGTTCGCGCTTCACTGACTTCGTATACAAAAGTTTCCGTTGAAAAATCAATCGACACGGATTGGTATTCTTTAGCAAATGCGGGATGATCAAAATCAATCGTAAAATTGAGTTGAAAACCTGAATGCGGGGTGAAAATAGCACGCTTATCTTCAATAAGTGCTTCAACAGGTTTTAGAATTCTAATAAATTTCTTTGGTGCATCTTGCTCTGCTAACTCACCTTGCATGAGTAAATAGATAAATGGACCTGCACTGCCATCCATAATAGGTACTTCAGAAGCAGAGACCTCGATGATTAAATTATCAATGCCTAATCCCGCTATAGCACTCATCACATGCTCAATCGTACCGACTTTTATATCTTCTCGCACAAGATTGGAACACATAAATGCTTCTTGAATGAGTAAAGCATTCGCAGGAATTTCTACAGGAGGATTGAGGTCAATACGGCGAAAGATAATACCTCCATCAATATGGTGAGGAACAAAATTAATCAGCACCTTTTGACCACTATGCAGACCAATACCGCTCGCTTTCACCACACGCTTGAGAGTACGTTGTTTCACCATACCATGACAACTTCATTTGCAAAAACCGATATAACTTAGCATATTTTGCCATTTTAAAAAAATAAAAAAGGGAGCAATTACTTACCCCCTTTCTCTAAACATATGATTTTATTATTTACGCTGCTGATTTTTCAGATAGTCTTGAATACTCATTGGCGATGAACGTGGTGTAGAACTTGGCGCTGCTGTAGCAGGTGCGTCTACATTTGCACGTTTACTGATCGCCGGAACATCATCTTCATCTACAGGTTGTTGGGTTTTAGCGATTGTTGTTGGCGTATGAGTTACTGTACGTTTTTTGGGTTCGGTATCATTGGCATTACGTGTCAAACCTGTTGCAATTACAGTCACACGCAGCTCATCACGCGAATCTGGGTCAAATACCGTACCATAGAAAATTTCACCTTCATCCAAATCAACAATCTGGTTGACTACTTCTGAAATAATGTCAATTTCGCGTCCAGTAATATCTTCGCCACCTGTGATATTCACCAATGCACCTTTTGCATTAGTGAGATTCACATTATCAAGCAACGGGCTACGGATAGCCTGTTCAGCCGCCTGACGAGCACGATCTTCACCACGTCCTGTACCCGATCCCATCATTGCGTAACCGCGAGTACTCATAGCTGTTTTCAGATCAGCGAAGTCGAGATTCATATGACCATGGTTCACTACAAGATCAAAAATACTCCGTACCGCATTAAGTAATACATCATCTGCCTTTTTATAAGCATCTTTCATTGAAATATCTCCATAAACGCTGAGTAAGCGTTGGTTTGGAATAATAATCAATGAATCAACATGCTCTTCTAAAGCTTCAATACCTTTTTCTGCTAACTTTTGGCGGCGGCGACCTTCAAAATTAAACGGGGTTGTTACCACACCCACGGTCAAGATGCCCATTTCTTTGGCGACCTCTGCAACCACTGGAGCGGCACCTGTACCAGTACCACCACCCATACCCGCGGTGACAAAGACCATATCTGTGCCTTCAAGGTGCTGGCGAATCACTTCACGACTCTCTTCACCAGAAATTTGCCCCATCTCTGGTTTACCACCACAACCTAAACCACGCGTACTTTGTTCACCAATCTGAATTTTAAAAGGCGCATTCATGCTATCGAGTGCCTGTTTATCAGTATTGGCACAAATAAATTTTACACCTTGGATATCTGATTGCACCATATGTTGGACGGCATTACCACCACCACCACCGACACCAAATACTGTGAAACGGGCTTGACCGTTGCCATCGTCTAGTTCATCTTCTACCAATTCAAATGAGGTCATGACCTTTAGATTTCCTAATATATAAAATGGCAGTCACTTCAGCCCGTTACTGCCCTGATTTTTAAAACAACCGATGTTAAGATGCTGTTCAATAATAGGTAGCTTGTCAAGTACAACGGCTCACTATTACAACTTCCTAACAAATTTTCCCCAAAATACGTACAACTTAAAATATGGCTTTTAATTTGCTATTTAATGCATTCCAACCATTGGTCACTCGATCCATAAAACTTCGATCATTCGATTCTTCTGGTTCTTCTACTGCATCCTGCAAATCACTTTGGCTAAACATCAATAATCCTGACGCTGTCGCATACATCGAACGACGTAATGCAGCAAGATGTTGGTCTTCAGCGTAGACCTGTAAAGGTGGATTACCTAAATGTGCAGATACTCCAAGCATACGACGTGCCAAATTCACCATACCTTCAATTTGACAAGCATCACCTGTGAGTACTACACCATGATATAAACCATATATTGCCCCACTATGCTCTAACTCTTCACGAATTAATGTAAAGATTTCTTCATAACGCGCAATAATAATTTCTGCAAGCTCAATACGACTAATGGTCTGCTGTCCATCAATCGCTTGCACTTGAATCATATGGTCAGGTTTCACTACACTGAGATCAACACAACCATGTAAAATTTTAATACGTTCAGCTTCTTCAGTGGTCGTTTGTAAAACCGCTGCAATATCGCGGGTCACATTTTCACCACCACGTTGCAAGGTACGTACTAATGCTAAACGACCATCTAAATATACTGCGATATTGGTAATCCCTGCACCAATATCAACTAAGCATACGCCATATTCTTTTTCATCTTTGAGCAAACTAGCTTCAGCCGTAGCTAAACTAGATACCACCATTTTCTCTACCCCGATATTCGCACCTTTCATGGCACGATCAAGGTTTTGCATGGTATTAATCGGCATCATCATCAATTGATAATGCCCAGTCATGCTATGAGCCGACATATTGACTGGGTTCTGCACCCATTCAGCCGAATCGCCCAACTCGAAGCCTAATGGAACAGCACTTGCAAAATAATAATCTGGCGATACATGGCTCGCTTTGGCTAACTCTAATGCTCTAACCACTTCATTTGTCGTAATAATATGATCATGATTAGCTACTGGTGTACGGCCTGATGCGTAAAAACTTTGCAATTCAGTACTTGGAATTGACACCCATGCGCTATGGATACGACACTCCGCCATATCTTCGGCTTCAGAGACTGCATTTTTAATCGCAGCAATCACCTTATCCAAGCTCACAATTTTGCCTTTAACCATGCCTCGGTTGCGAGCAGTTGCCATGCCAATCACTTGGATCTTATCCGGTGCATGGACCTTACCAATCAAAACTGAGACTTTATGCGTCCCAATATCAATCGCAACAACTGAGGAAACAGCTTCACTCATTACTTCATTACCATATCTTTTGTTGTTTAGTACGGGCAAACTGCCTGTTATTTTCAAGCCACGTATTATGGCTTTGCCTCAATTGCCCCTGCAAGGCTTGTGTCATCAATCGTTACAACTAACTGACCATTGACAATCTTTGGCGGGATTGCGTTTTTCCATTGAATAGCAAGGCCATTTCGATAACGCAAATCAATTGCTGAGATTTTCGACCATACAGGTTTGAGATCCGTTTGTGCCAAATGGCTTAAGCGTTGAAGCTTATTCATGGTTTGATCTTGATCAACAATAATCCGTAGACCTGAATCAAACTGCATAAACCACGTCATTCGCTCTGTTAAATACAATTCTTTTAATCTTAAATTCGCTGGATGAAACAGTTGATTAATTTCATTATAGCGACGCATCATCATTTTGGATTGGCTGACTGGCCCATGTAAAAGTGGCAAGTTTGGATGTACTTTTAATACAGCTTCACTAAAGACATCACCATTGTCACTGAGCAAACGCCCTGTTCCCCAACGCGCAATTGCGTGACGCGGCATAACTCTTACACGAATCCCATTCGGCCAAGCTCGTGATACCACGACACGGTCAACCCAAGACACTTTTAACGCCTGATCTCGAATTTGCTCTAAATCGGAAGTGAAATAGTTATCTTTGATCATTGGACTTAGATATTGTACTAACTGCTGATTTTCAATATCCGAGTTAGTCCCAACCACCTGTAATTGTGCGACTTTTGCATCAGTCATCACTTTATATAAGCCATATAGACCAATTGCCAATACAATAAAAGCAATGATCAACAACGCCCAGCCACCCGCGTTCACCATTTTTTGTTTAGGCGAAGGCGGTTTCTCATGAATAGAGCTGATGGCAGGTCGTGTTTTACGACGCATTGATGCAGGAAGTTGAGCCATGAATAATTAAGCCGACTTTGCTAAAGTTTGCTCTAAAATTGCTAGGCAAAGCTCATCAAAACTATAACCAAGCGCTTGTGCAGCTTTAGGTACAAGCGAGTGGCTGGTCATTCCCGGTACGGTATTGACTTCTAACAACCAGAAATTGCCCTGCTCATCCTGCATTGCATCAATACGACCCCAACCTTCTGCACCAACTGCTTGGAAAGCACGTAGACACAATGCTTGTAAGCTTTTTTCTTCGTCTTCGCTTAAACCACAAGGAATGCCATATTCCACGTCATTGCGTTGATACTTTGCCTCATAGTCATAGAAAGCAACGTCTGCGGGTGGTTGTAAACGAATCACAGGCAACGGCTGACCATTCAAGAATGAAATGGTGAATTCACGACCCGTAATCCACTTTTCAGCCATTACCACAGCATCATGCTGTGTCGCTTTTTCAATTGCAGCGGCAAAATCTTCTGCTTTCTCAACCTTGCTCATCCCGACACTCGAACCTTCGTGCACAGGTTTGATAATCACAGGCAAACCTAAATCTGCAATGACTGCATCCAGATCTGAGTCTTTCGTAATGATGCGGTATGGTGCGGTTGGTAAATCACTGCCCTGCCAAATTTGTTTGGTTTTGACTTTGTCCATCCCAATCGCAGAACCCTGCACACCCGTACCTGTGTATGGAAGGTTTAACCACTCCAACACACCTTGGATCTGACCATCTTCACCACCACGACCATGCAATACGATAAAAGCACGATCATAACCGACCAACTCAGTCACGCTTCGCTCTTGTGGATCAAATGCTTCTGCTTGCACACCTGAGCGCAACAAAGCCTCTAAAACGGCTTGACCACTATCTAATGACACAGCACGTTCAGCTGACTTCCCACCAAACAACACAGCAACTTTGCCGAATTTTGCAGCATTTGACACGTTTATATCCTTAAAACTGTAAAACTTTTATATTCACGAAAATAAATTATTTGGCATACAAACGATGCTGAGCCAATTCTACCGAAATTGCGCCCACGTTACCCGCGCCTTGTGTTAATAACAAGTCATTCGCTTGTAACACTTTTTGTAAAACATTCGGTAAATTGCCATCAACTGGATCAACTAGAATCGGTTCAACTTGACCACGTAGACGAATACTCCGTGCCAAAGCTCGACTATCCGCCCCCACAATCGGTTTTTCACCCGCTGGATAGACTTCCAGTAATAACAGTTGATCCACTTGCGATAACACATCGACAAAATCATCAAAACAATCACGAGTACGACTAAAACGGTGTGGTTGAAACAACATCACCAAACGGCGATCTGGATGACTGGCACGCGCTGCTTTAATCGTTGCTTCAACTTCTTTTGGATGATGACCATAATCATCAACGAGTTTAACAGTGCCTTCACCAACCTCAAATTCACCTTGAACTTGGAAGCGACGACCCACTCCACTGAAGCCTTCTAAAGCACGGCAAATCGCACCATCAGAAACACCTTCATCAGTTGCCACACCAATCGCAGCCAATGCATTCAAGACATTATGCAAACCTGGCTGATTGATGGTGACACGTAATGGCTCACGATCTTTACGCAGTACAGTAAAGTGCGATTGCATACCTTCTTGTAACACATCCACAGCACGAATATCGTTATCTTCACCAAAACCATAGGTCAACGTTGGACGACCAATACGAGGAAGAATTTCACGGATATTGGCATCATCACCACAAACGACTGCCAAACCATAGAATGGTAAATTATGTAAGAACTGAATAAAGGTATCTTTTAACTTATCAAAGCTACCTTCATAGGTGTCCATATGATCTGCATCAATATTGGTCACGATCGCAGCCATCGGTTGCAAATACAAGAAAGATGCATCTGACTCATCAGCTTCTGCTACGATAAAACGGCTTTCACCCAGTGCGGCATTGACACCTGTGCTATTCAGCAAACCACCAATCACGTAAGTTGGATCTAGATTTTCTTCTGCCAGCATCGTCGTTAATAAACTGGTAGTTGTGGTTTTACCATGTGTACCTGCAACTGCAATACCGTGACGATAACGCATCAACTCACCCAGCATTTCAGCGCGGCGTACAATCGGTGTGCGTTGTTCAATCGCGGCTTTAATTTCTGGATTTTCAGGATCAATCGCAGTTGATACCACGAGCACATTGGCATTTTTAATATTTTCAGCTGAATGCCCAATATAAACTTTAATACCATTGCTTTCGAGTTGCGCTGTGGTCTTTGAGGCTTTGATGTCTGAACCAGAAATTTTATAACCTTGATTGGCTAATACCTCGGCGATACCACACATCCCCGCACCACCAATCCCAACAAAGTGGATATGTTTAATACGGCGCATTTCTGGCACTTTGATGAGCTTTTTGGCTTGGTTTGGATTTGTTGGAGACATAAATAAACTCGAATTACAATTTTTTAATCAGATCAACCACATGCTGAGTTGCATTCGGTTGTGCTTGTTGACGTGCTTTAATTGCCATTTCAGACAGTAGTTGGCGATTTAATAATGTGGCTAACAACTCATCTAAAACAGTGGGTGTCATGTCTGCTTGTTGACAAATTTTCGCAGCGCCGACATTTGCTAAAAATTTCGCATTTGCAGTCTGGTGATCATCCACTGCGATAGGCAGCGGAACAAACACAGCAGCAAGACCCGCAGTTGCGACTTCTGTAACCGTTAATGCACCAGCACGGCAAATAATTAAATCAGCGTCACTGTAGGCTTTTGCCATATCGTGAATAAATGACTCAACCTGAATATTTAAATTTGCAGATGCACCCTGATAACGTTCACGCGTAATCTCTTGCTGATTTTGGCCGCATTGATGAAACACATTCAATGGAACATTGACCTTTTTCAAAGCTTCAGGCAAACGCTCATTCAGTGCTTGTGCACCCAGTGAACCACCAACAATCAAAATATTCAGTGGTAATTGTGCTTGCTCACGGGTTTGATAACGCCATGATGGGTTCAAAATCGCAGTAATCTCAGCACGTACAGGATTACCTGTGGTCACGACTTTATCACTGTTTGCAAATGTATTTGGAAAAGCCTGACACACGGTCTTGGCAATACGTGCCAATTGGGTGTTGGTAAATCCTGCAATCGCATTCTGCTCATGGATTAACACAGGAATACCGAGTAAACGTGCTGCTAAACCACCTGGTCCAGCGACATAACCGCCGAAACCCGCCACAGCATCAATGTTTAATTGCTTCATATAGCGCATCGCGCTTAATGTTGCTTTTAGAATTTTAAATGGCGCACTCAACTTACGTAAAATACCATTACCGCGTACGCCTTGAATATCAATTTGATAAATCGGAATATTTTGATCTTTGAGTAACCGATTTTCCATTCCCGTAGGCGTTGCTAGCCAAGAGACTTGGCAGCCATCCTGTTGCAGTTGTTTGGCAACAGCAAGCGCAGGGAAAACATGTCCACCTGTGCCAGCGGCCATCATCATGACATGTTTAGGTTTATTCTGTAGCGAATTGGTCACGGTCTAATTCTTCAACTCAAAAGAAGGTTATCGTCTATTGTTTTCGGAAGTTATTCTAATCCTAAAGCTTCATTCACGAAAAGCGAATTTCACCTGTTTACAACAGAAAGGTGAGCTTTTTTTAATTCTTTGTTGAAAACAAGGTTCTACCAATATCCAAACGCCCATTTGCACATAAATTTAATCCAAATACAAACGGGCAGTTTGGTCAAAAAATGGCTTAATCTTAGCTGTTTCGCCCTGCTTCTAGCACATCAAATAAATTATCTGCAATCGAGGTACCAAACTGAGCATCAATCTCACGAATACAGGTCGGGCTCGTGACATTTATTTCAGTCACATAATTACCAATCACATCAAGCCCCACAAAAACCAAACCTTTTTCACGCAGGAAAGGACCGACTTTTGCCGCAATCATTTTGTCATTTTCAGTAAGTGGACGCGCTTGACCTAGACCACCCGCAGCCAAGTTACCACGCACTTCGCCATTTTGCGGAATACGCGCTAAACAATATGGAATCGGTTCACCATTGACCATCAAGATACGCTTATCACCTTCAACAATTTCAGGAATATAGCGTTGTGCCATGATTGGACATATGCCCATTTCGGTGAGCATTTCTAGAGTTGAACCAATATTTACCCCATCTTGGTATAAACGGAAAATCCCCATCCCACCCATACCATCCAAAGGTTTCACAATCACATCGCCATGTTCTTTGATGAATTCACGAATTAGGCTTTGTTGAGACGTCACCAAAGTCGGTACTTGTAACTCTGGGAATTGAGTTGCGAACAGCTTTTCATTACAGTCACGTAGCGATTGTGGTTTGTTAATAATCCACGCGCCTTCACGTTCAGCCTGTTCCAAAATATAAGTGGTATAGACAAAATTCATGTCAAACGGTGGGTCTTTGCGCATCAACACCACATCGTAATCCGCCAATGACGCTTTGCGCTTCTCACCCAACTCATAATAATGATCGTAATCTTCAAAGACTTTAAGCGGTGAAATCAAACCAAAGGCTTTACCCTGATCAATATATAAATCGTGTTGTAATACATAACCCAATTCATGACCGCGACGGCTTGCCGCCCATAACATTGCCATGGTTGAATCTTTCTTAAGATTCACCGTTTCAATTGGATCCATCACTACAAGTACACGCATAATTTAACGCTCATATTTTTTAATCTTGGCAAAAGTATAGCGAAGTTTGTTGATGTTGTTTAAACAAGTTATGTAATTATTAAATTTAAAAAATTCTAATTTATTCAAATCACTAGATTCGATTTATTTAAATAGACGATTTTCTGAGTGATAAAAATTAAAAAATTACTGGTAGATGATTTCGATACCAGTAATTTCTAAAGCATTCAATTTTATATTCAACTTATGCGAAGAGTTTTTGAATATCTTTGCTAATTTTTTCAGGTTTAGTGGTTGGTGAATAGCGTTTGATGACTTCACCATTTTGGTTAATCAAAAACTTGGTGAAATTCCATTTGATGCTTTCACTACCTAAGATGCCTTTGGCTTCTGAAGTGAGATATTTATAAATCGGGTGCGCATTTGAACCATTCACATCGACTTTGGCAAACATGGGGAATGACACACCATAGTTACGCTGACAGAAGCTGCCAATTTCTTCGTTGCTTGATGGGTCTTGGTTAGCAAACTGGTTACACGGAAAGCCTAAAACCACTAAACCTTGTTGTTGATAGTCCTGATATAGCTTCTCAAGTCCTTCAAATTGTGGGGTTAAGCCACATTGACTTGCCGTGTTCACCACCAACAAAACCTTGCCTTGATAGTCTGCAAAGTTCTTTTGCTCGCCTTCTAAAAGTTCAGCCTGAAAATCATAAATTGTGGTCATACAACATCTCGCTCTAATTCAATCAATCTTATTTGCCTAATAGCTTTGTGTAGTTGTTCAGCTATGTGAATTAATATTGCACACAACTATATTGTGTGCAAGTTAATTATGCGCAATATACTTTTTATGTTAATCAAACTATACTGTGATTTCGCAAAGATGACGTTGAGGAGCAAAGCATGACTGAATTTTCTTACTTGGATAATCAAGTGTGTTTTGCGATGTATTCCGCGACCAATGCGATGATTCGTCAATATCGTCCCTTGCTTCAGGAATACGATCTGACCTATCCGCAATTTATTGTGTTGCTGGCTTTATATGAAAAGGACAATGTGACGTTATCTGAAATAGGGCAGAAGACCTTTTTTGATTCAGGCACGCTGACGCCAATTATTAAAAAACTTGAAGAAAAGCAATTTTTAAAGCGCATTGCGGTAAAAGAAGATGAGCGTATGAAGAAGGTAATCTTGCTGGAAAAAGCACTGTCTGCAAAAGATGAAATTACCTTAATTCCTTTTAAACTCGCCTGCTCTTTAGGTGTTGATCCCAATGATTTGGTGGCAATTCATAATCTATGCCATCGTTTTTTAAAGGGTTTAGAGGATTCTAAACTTGAAAGTTTGAGTGAATAAATGCAACAGGCGATTGTTGGATTTCATATCGATGAAGAAAATTATTGGATTGCTGACCTCGCCTGTGGTCATGGTCAGCATGTGCGCCATGACCCACCGTGGCAAAATCGCCCTTGGGTGTTGACGGAACAAGGGCGAAATGAGAAGTTAGGCGTGATGTTGGAATGTAAGAAGTGTGATTCACATAAGAGATTTTATGTTAAATGGTAGTTTTTGAACCAATTAAAAGTATCTTTTTAAGGTTTTAAAGATAAACTAATATCAATGTTGCAAAGGTTCTCAAGAATTTATGAAATTTATTATTCGAAATATAGGAACTATTGATAGTGCTGAAGTTGAATTAAATAATTTGACAGTAATTTCTGGTGAAAATAATTCAGGAAAAACAACTATATCTAAGATTGCTTATGCTGTTGGCCAAGCATCTTCATCTTTTCCTATAGACTATAAAAGACATCAATATAATGAGTTTAGAAGGCAATATGATGAAATATCATTTAATGTAACTAGACTTTTAAAAGATTATGATGCAGTAAAACAAGAAGATATTTACCATAAACTTATGTCCATATTATTGGATATTAGACGTAGTTCCGAGGTCACACAATTTGATTTATTAATAACTAAAGAATTAATTGATGAACTCTCAAATAGTTTAGATGAAAATCAGAAAAATTCTAATTACTTAAAGCGAATCTATTTAATACTTAATAGATTGGATTCTTTATATAATGAGTACAACTATAATGATCCTATAGATAAATTTATATTTAGAGCTCTCAAGAATGAGTTTTCAAATGAACTTCTGAACAAGCGAAACGGAGCTAATGAAGCATATCTATCTTTAGAAATAGACAATATTAAAGTATTTGAGATTTCATTTAATAATAAAGATATTTTAAGTTTTTCTTCAGAAAATAATCAACTGCCCATTAAAGATTCTACTTTAATTGAAGGCCCATATGTATTTCAGCTAGCTCCTTTAGTTCATGATCTATCATTTAGAGAATCTATTTCAAGAAAATCTTCTAAAATAAATCCCAAAATTCCATACCATGTCCTCGATTTATGCTCAAAATTAGATGGAAGTAGGGGGATTGAAAATAATAGTAGCTCTTCATTCTTTAATATTAATCTTGAGGAATTTTATAAAGGTTGTATTGCTTATAACTCCGATACAAATAACTTTGAATTAAATGAAAATAATCTCGTTTTTAATTTAAATAATGTTTCATCAGGTATGAAGTCTATAGCTATATTAGATTTACTATGTAAAGGCTATTTCATTAACAATGAAACAATACTTATTATTGATGAGCCTGAAACAAATTTACATCCTAAATGGCAAAACATCTATGCTAAGTATTTGATTGAATTAGCAAATAATGGAACGCACATATTGGTTAATACACATAGCCCTTATATGATTGAATCACTAAAAGTTTATAGTGATAAAAGTGATAAAAATTTAGGTTCTAAATTTTATTTCTCTCATAAGGAGGGCAATATTATAAATGTTGAAGACACAAATGGAAATATCGTTCCTATAATTGATGTTTTATCTGCGCCACTTTATTCATTAATGGAAGAATTAGAAGATGTCGACAATTTCTAATGAATTATTCTTATTAAATGAACTAGAAAAAAAATATTCAACACATATTTCTTATCTTAAAGATATTTCCTATAACCCAACAGGAAAAAGGGATTTTATTGAAATAGATTTTAAATCACTTCATTTTGATA
Organism: Acinetobacter sp. WCHA39; assembly: GCF_002165385.1. NCBI lineage: Bacteria > Pseudomonadati > Pseudomonadota > Gammaproteobacteria > Moraxellales > Moraxellaceae > Acinetobacter > Acinetobacter sp. WCHA39. Next base: position 600 of record NZ_NHRP01000014.1, on the reverse strand, counting down.
AAGTCCCTGCTTTTTATTCAGATAACTATGAAAACTCTCAATCAAATTCTGCAGATACATTGATTTATGATCACAGTAATAATTTCTTATATTTAATTGAGTTTAAAGAAAGTTGGCCGAGAGATAAAAGTGATGCAAGTAGTGAAATTCGTCTTAAATGCTACGATTCTATAGCAAAATTATGTTTATTCTGGGTCAATATACTAGGAAAGCCACGTAAAGAATTCTTTGATTTAAATATTAACTATTGTTTAATTACTCGACTTAAAAATGAAACTAGTCACCCTAGTGCCTTAGCTGCTTTGAATAGTACAAAACAGGTATTTCAACTTAAAATGTTGGAAAATACATTTGTAAATCAAACAAATATATTAGTAACGCCTACTGGAATATATAAGCTTTTATCTAGGATAACTAGAGTACCAAACATGATTTATACAAAGAAGGATGGAACAAAATTAATTAGTTTCTAATTATGCATTTTTTCTAAAATTAACATAATACGCCTTATGCGAAACGCTTGTGTAAGCCCAAAATAGAAATGTCCGGTTTCTCCAAAGTAAAAATGTCCGCTTTTAGAATATGCGCTTTTGCAATTTC
>NZ_NHRP01000013.1:0-92446 GCF_002165385.1 Acinetobacter sp. WCHA39 | reverse complement strand
GTCAGCGTTCTCCATTAGATTATGAAAAGGCCCATCAAAAGATGGTTATATGTGTCTAGAATTTTGGTGGCTATTCATAGTTTTAGGAAAATGATTATGAAACTCAACTCTTTTTCTCCACTGCCTGAAGATGATGAAGAACTGCATCTCCCTGAGCTAGTGTATTGGGCATCCCTTGGTGATGTGGAACAAGTCGAGCAATTATTGGTAGAGGGAATAGATCCAAACCAGACCGATGATGAAGGTTATAGCGCGCTTCAAGCTGCTGCCGAGAATGATCATTTAGCTGTGGTGAAACTACTAGTGAGTAAAGGAGCAAATGTCGCTTATAAAGGCGAATATACTGCGCTGCAGCTTGCAGAAATGGCAGAGCATGACGAAGTGGTTATCTATCTAAAAACTCTTTAAATCACGCATAAAATGATAAATAAAAAGAAGCCCGATCATCCTGACGGGGCTTCTTAGTATTCAGCTTCTTGTCGTTTATATTCCTTATGAACGACCGCTTCCTGCGTATCTTGTTATTTTCAATGAGACTTCCTGTCTATCTATGATTTAGATGATACGTGAAAAATTTAGAATGGGATATTCGCCAATCGCTGAGATTGTTGTAGGTTTTGGCGTACATCAATCGGGAATGATGAAACGATAAGCGATAAAAAACGGAATCCATAGATTCCGTTTCTCACCTTTTTAGGATTTAGAAATGAACATCTAAACCGATATAAGGACCTTTAAAATTAAATTTAAGATCGTTTTTTTCGTAGTCATCTAATTTAATGTCTAAGATACGGTAGCCAGCTTTCAAGCCAACATCGACCAACAGATTATCAATAAAGTTATATTGTAATTCGGCTTGTGCGTCAGTAATTTTGGTGTCATTGATGTTGCTATATAACAATTCAGCTTTAGCACTCAAGCCTGTAAATGGTAATTTTACCCCTGCTGATCCATAGATCACAGGAACAGTTTTATCGATATCTGTTTTGCTTAAACCGAGTGTTTTAACATCACCATTTAAACTGGTTGCGCCTAAACCAATATCTGCATTTACGATAGTATCCAAGATTTCATAATATAAAATGAAATCGGTATGGTCTATGTTCAAGTCATAAACTGGCTGACCTGCAACTTCATTTTCAGTTTGTGATTTTAAATTCACATAGCGAATTTTTGCATTTGGAATTAGTGGAATCGGGTGCTCAAATGCAAGAGAAATTTGAGCTGAGCCTTTACGGTCTAAATTTTCTTCAGGTTCTGATAGATTTGCGTAGGGATTTAATAAAATAGGATCTGTACCAGTATGATTTGATAAGGATACAGTATCTAGCTTAGCTTTCGCTTTTCCATCATAAAACCAATAGCTTGCATCTGCTTTCACGCCAATTACATCTGCTTGTGCTAGACCACACAGACTTGTCCCTAAAGCTAAGATTGATATTTTTAATATTTTCATTTGATTGTCCTAATTCATATCAAAAACCGTAATGAATTGTTGTGAATTCATCAGTGATTGGGCGAATCATATAGTGATATTTGAAAATATACAGTAGTCTAATTTTAAATTTTAATTATGGGATGAAGAATAATGACCGATGCACAAAATGTTGTGGATTATCCTTTGTATGTTGCAGGGAAAGCAGTAGCGACAGGTCAATGGTTAGAAGTTCATGATAAATATACTAATACGGTCTATGCTCGAGTTGCGTTAGCAGATGAAAAAGTGTTGGAAAAAGCAATTTCTGCATCAGTCAAAGCTGAGGTAGATATGGCGACGCTTAAGCCATTTGAAAAACAAAAAGTTCTATTACATTGTGTTAAACGTTTTAATGAATTACGTGAAGAATTGACAGAAATATTGATTATTGAGGGGGGTAAGCCGCGAGGTGCCGCAAGTGCCGAAGTGGAACGTCTGATAAATACGTTCCAATTGGCTGCAGATGCGGTCACACAACTTGATGATGGTCGAATGTTGCCTTTGGCAGTAACGCCTGCGGCTGCTCGTTTTCGAGGTATGGTTAAACAGGTGCCGATTGGTGCAGTTTCCTTAATTAGTCCATTTAATTTTCCTTTGAATTTAGTAGCGCATAAGATTGCACCTGCAATCGCAGCGGGTTGTCCTTTTGTACTGAAACCAGCAAGTTTAACGCCAATGAGTGCGCTTAAAATTGCAGAGGTATTGGCTGAAACAGATTTGCCTAAAGGTTCTTGGTCAGTATTGCCTTGTGATCGCCAAGCGGCGGATATTTTAGTTACCGATGATCGTTTTAAGTTGCTCAGCTTTACGGGTTCTGATCAAGTCGGCTGGGATATGAAAGCGAGAGCAGGTCGTAAAAAGGTTACGCTTGAATTGGGGGGTAATGCTGCGGTGATGATTGAGGCGGATGCAATAATTGATGATGCTTTGATTGATCGTTTAATTGGTGCAGCTTATGGTCATGCAGGTCAGATTTGCATCAGCGTGCAGCGGATTTTAGTGCATGCTGATATTTATGCGGATCTAAAAAAGAAATTAATCACAAAATTAAAAAAGATTAAAGTTGATGATCCAAGTTTAGCAACGACATTGGTCGGTCCAATGATTAAAGAAGCTGAAGCGATTCGACTGAAAAAATGGATTGATAAAGCCGAGAAGAAAGGTGCAAAAATACTAGTTGGTGGTGTTTTAGATGGTGTTTGTTTTGAACCTACCTTATTGGAAAATGTTGATTCAAAGTTAGAAATTTATAAAGATGAAGCATTTGGCCCTGTTGCCATTTTAGAAAAATATAAGGATTTCGAGCAAGGAATTGCAACAATTAATCAAAGTCGTTTTGGATTACAAGCAGGAGTTTATACACAAAATCTCAATAAAATGTTGTATGCATGGGACCATTTACATGTAGGAGGTGTAATTATCAATGATGTGCCAACCTTCCGTGTCGATAATATGCCGTATGGCGGTGTGAAAGACTCAGGCTTAGGTCGAGAGGGAATTCAATCCGCGATTCGAGATATGCAGGAAGAACGGTTGCTGGCGATCAAGCAATAGATTATTCAGGTAGACCTTGTGATTCTGCACCTAATAGTTTTCTGTATCTTAAATTTATCATTTGACTGTAAGGTCAACTATTGACTGAGTTGAAAAATAATCAAACGCTCGAAAAGTGTGATTTTTTCGTCAGGAATTTACAGTAAAAAGAAATAAAAACAGGTATTGTTCAGCTATTAAAAGCAGAAAAACAAAATCCAATCTTTAAGGAAGATGGTTTGGTTTTTGCTTGTTTGTACATGGAAATAAGAGACCCACAAGGTTGAACTTCCATGCAAGCAAAACAAGATTTTTACGGTACTTTTCTCTCTGTTGGATAATAACAAGTGAACGCAGTTTGAAAAGTGCCACATGAATATATTAGGTGTTCTATGGCAGATTCTCGTGAAAACTGGACATCACGATCTGGTTTTATTATTGCAGCTGTAGGTTCAGCTGTAGGTTTAGGTAATATCTGGCGCTTTCCATATGTTGCTTATGAAAATGGTGGTGGTGCCTTTCTTATCCCGTATTTATTGGCACTTATCACTGCGGGTTTACCGCTTTTATTTTTAGATTATGCCACAGGTCATCGTGCTCGTAATTCTCCACCGAAAGCTTATCGTTCTTTGTTTAAAGGCGGTGAAACATTAGGTTGGTGGCAAGTCTGTGTCTGTATTATCATCGGTTTATATTACGCTAGTGTTTTGACTTGGGCGGGAAGTTATATTTATTTCTCGATCGGGCAAGCGTGGGGTAGTGATCCTGAAAGCTTCTTCTTTAATACTTACCTACAAACTTCAAAAGCTTCAGGTTTTGATTTTCAGTTTGTTAGTCATCTATTCTGGCCAATTGTGGGAATTTGGGCATTAACACTCATCATTCTTTATGGTGGAGTTAAAAAAGGTGTTGAATTATCGAACAAGATTTTCATGCCTTTACTGTTCGTATTGTTCACTATCCTTGTTGTTCAATCTTTACGTTTACCTGGTGCGGTTCAAGGCTTAAATGCTTTCTTTACGCCAAACTGGGCAGCGATGATGGACTATAAAGTTTGGTTAGCAGCTTATGGTCATACGTTCTTCTCACTTTCTGTAGGTTTTGGGATTATGGTGACCTATGCATCTTATTTGAAGCCTAAAACTAACTTAACAGGCTCTGGTTTGATCGTTGGTTTTGCCAATGCATCGACTGAAATCCTTGCTGGTATTGGTATTTTTGCTGCACTCGGCTTTATGGCACATGCTGCGGGTACAGAAGTTAAAGATGTCGTAAGTGGTGGTATTGGTCTGGCATTTATTGCATTCCCTAAAATTATTTCAAGCTTAGGTGCAGGCGCAGACGTATTTGGTCTGTTGTTCTTCTCATCGTTGTTTGTTGCTGGTATTTCATCGATGGTGAGTATTCTTGAAGTGCCAATCGCAGCAATGCAGGATAAATTGAAATGGGGACGTAAGAAGGCAGTAACGATCATCGGTGGTGGTAGTGCGCTAGTTTCAGTGATTTTATTCTCAAGCGTTAATGCCATTAAGCTGGTGGATATTGTGGATCACTTCATCAATAACATCGGTATTATTGGCGGAGCATTGGTTTCTATCATTAGTATTGCTTGGTTTAAACGCTCTGCTTTGATTGAACTCCGTGACCATGTGAACCGTATTTCTACGATTCAGTTAGGTAAAGGTTGGGCGTTTACGCTTACTGTGATCACATCATTGATCCTGTTAACGACTTTGAGCATGACAGTGATTAACTTGATTAAGAACGGTTACGATACTTACAGTATGAGCTTACAAGGCGTGTTTGGATGGGGCAGTGTCATTTTCTGTGCTGTCGTTGCGCTAGTTTTAAGCAGAATGAAAGATCGCTAGGAGAATAAAATTATGAATACTTCAGCAATCGTAATGATGATTATTTCAATGGTGTTTTTATGGGGTGGACTCGCTTTGTCGATTCGCCACCTGATGAAGAATCCAGAAGATTTAGATGATGTTCTTGAAGAAGTTAAAGATCAGCATACGCTGTGATTGATTCTTAAAAAAAAAGCAGGCTTTTAAGCCTGCTTTTTTATTACGCTTGTTTTTGGATATGACAATAATAGAAACCATCACCTGATTGATTTGAAGGCAACAGCTGACGACCATGAATCTGTTCTATACCCCAATCCGCAGAGATTTTAATTTCTTTTGCATCGGGATGGTCTGCAAAAAACTCGACCATCTGCTGCTCATTCTCGACTTTTAATATTGAGCAGGTGATATAAAGCAGCGTACCGCCAACTTTAAGCTGTTGCCACATCTGTCTCAAAATTTGTTGCTGTAAAGCCACGGTTTGTGCGATATCGGTTGATTGTCTGAGCAGACGAATATCGGGGTGGCGACGAATAACACCTGTTGCAGAACAAGGTGCATCCAGCACGATACAATCGACGGGTTCTGGTGCCTGCCATGTGATGGCATCGGCTGCGATAATCTCCACCTCAGTTTGATCTAAGCCAAGACGTTCGATATTTTCAGAAACACGCAATAAACGTTTTGCATCATGATCCAATGCGATTAGCTTTTTAGGATTAAAGCGCTCAAGGATATGTGCTGTTTTTCCACCTGGTGCAGCACAAGCATCAACCACCACTTTGCCATCTAGGTTCGGTAAAAGCGTGGCACACAATTGTGCATGTTCATCCTGAACAGAAAAGCCACCTTCTTCGAAACCTGGTAAATGGGTAATATTGCCCGTTTGCTCCAAAACAATACCAACGTCGGAAAGCATGCAAGGACGAGCATCAATCTGTTCTTCGTCCAAAATCTCTAAATATTCATCACGACTAACTTGGCGTTCATTGACGCGCAGGGTGAGTGGCGCGACTTGTTTTAAGGCTTGGCACAGATGCTCTGATTGCTCAGGCCAATCTTTTTTGATTCTTTTGAATAACCAACTTGGTAAACCATGTGTATTATTCAAAGCTATTTGAAATTCATCTGTTTCACGTGAAACACGACGCAGAATCGCATTGACCAAACCACTCATGGGTTCGAAACCGAGTTGCTTAGCCGCATTTACCGTTTCTGAAATCGCAGCATGTACCGGAATGCGCGTACATAAAATTTGATATAAACCTAGATATAAACAACTTTCGAGTGCTTCATTGTCTAATGGCTTTGTGAGCAATGGTAAGGTAATGGCTTTTAACGAATACCATTGGCGTAAACAACCTAAAGTAAGCTCATGATATAAACCACGGTCACGTTCAGAAACGATATTGATGTGTTGATTTAAAACGGAAGACAAAGATTGCCCATTTTGAACAGCCAAAAGTGTTTTGATCACTTGCGCACGCAGGTTCAAATTTTTTGCAGATGATTGATTCGATTGGCTCATGGGAGAATTTGTCCAAGATGTAATTTTTGGGTTTGAGCTATTTGAACTGGATTGAGGGCTTTAGCACCTGGCCATTGCAAACTGGTTAAGCACACTGTGCTATTGTCGCCACAGGCAACATGTACGCCTTGTTTATCAATTGCTATGATTTCACCCAATTGAGCATCCGTTTTACTGTGTTCAGAAAGGATCGAATTCCAAACCCTTAAAGCATTGTTTTCATCCAGTTGGATAAAAGCCACTGGCCAAGGATTAAAAGCCCGAATATTACGATCGATTTGACTAGCATTCACACGCCAATCAATCCGAGCTTCTGCTTTAATCAATTTATGTGCATAGACGCTGAGTGCTTCATCTTGTACTTCACGTTTTTCGATAAAATCCTGCAAGCTTTGTTCAGATTCGAGTACGGTACAAATCGCTTCTGCACCTTGAAGCGCCAATTTGTCATGCAAGCTAGCAGATGTATCTTCCGCAGTAATTGGGCAATAGGTTTTATACATCATATCGCCCGTATCTAAACCTGCCGCCATTTGCATGATGGTGATACCTGTTTCAGCATCTCCAGTCGCGATGGCACGTTGAATTGGCGCAGCACCACGCCAACGAGGCAGCAATGAGCCGTGAATATTCAAACAGCCGTACTTTGGGGTATCTAAAACGGCTTGTGGCAAGATCAGACCGTAAGCAGCGACTACCATGACATCAGCACCCAAAGTTGCTAACTCTTGCTGAGCAGCTAAACCTTCTTCAGTCGACGCTTTAAAATGCAGTGGTTGATAAACGGGTAAACCATGTTCAAGTGCCAGTTGCTTGACAGGAGAGGGAGTGAGTTTTTGCCCACGACCTGCCTTACGGTCAGGCTGGGTATAAACCGCAATGATCTGGTGTGATGTTTTTAATAATGCCGCCAATGCGGTTGCCGCAAATTCAGGCGTACCAGCAAAAATGATCTTCACAAAGATAATCCACAGAAAATTTGCCCCAAATTATAAGCCAAAAAGCCACTAGCCCCTAATTAGGTGAAAGGAATTGTCTTTGAACAAAAAAGATAGGTTCGTTGGTCATCAGTTAAACGATAACTTGTAGTATGATGGGAAAAGCTCAGTATCATTTCGCCAGAGAGAATGTCTTATTCATCTCGAGCACACACTTGTTGGGAATACAAAATGCCTGATTATCGTTCGAAAACATCAACACATGGAAGAAATATGGCGGGCGCGCGCGGTTTATGGCGTGCGACTGGTATGAAAGATGAAGATTTTGGCAAACCAATTATTGCGGTGGTCAACTCATTTACCCAGTTCGTTCCAGGTCACGTGCATCTTAAAGATTTAGGGCAACTGGTTGCACGAGAAATTGAAGCTTCTGGTGGTGTCGCAAAAGAATTTAATACCATTGCCGTGGATGACGGGATTGCCATGGGGCATGACGGGATGCTGTATTCATTGCCATCACGTGATTTGATTGCGGACTCAGTTGAATACATGGTCAATGCCCATTGTGCCGATGCAATGGTGTGTATCTCGAACTGTGACAAGATCACACCGGGAATGCTGATGGCTGCAATGCGCTTGAATATCCCAGTGGTGTTCGTGTCTGGTGGTCCAATGGAAGCAGGTAAAGTCAAATTCCGTGGTGATGAAAAGGCAATCGACTTAGTTGATGCCATGGTCGTTGCAGCAGATGAAAGCTATACCGATGAAGAAGTTGCAGCATTTGAGCGTTCGGCATGTCCGACGTGTGGTTCATGTTCGGGTATGTTTACTGCAAACTCAATGAACTGTCTAACTGAAGCTTTGGGTTTATCATTGCCGGGTAATGGTTCTATTGTTGCAACTCACGCTAACCGTGAAAAATTGTTCTTAAAAGCGGGTCGTTTAGTGGTTGAACTAGCGAAACGTTATTATGAACAAAATGACGACAGCATTCTGCCACGCTCAATTGCAACCAAAGCCGCTTTTGAAAATGCGATGACTTTGGATATTGCAATGGGTGGTTCTACCAATACCGTATTGCATTTGCTTGCTGCTGCACATGAAGCAGAAGTTGATTTCACTATGGATGATATCGACAATTTATCTCGTAAAGTACCTGTATTGTCTAAAGTTGCACCTGCAAAGTCGGATGTGCATATGGAAGATGTACACCGTGCTGGGGGTATCATGGCGATCTTGGGTGAACTGGACCGTGCAGGTTTGTTGCAAACCTCAGTTCCAACTGTACATGAAAAAACCTTAAAAGATGCCTTAGACAAGTGGGATATTATCCGCACTGAAGATGCAGATGTTTATGAGTTCTATCGCTCTTCTCCAGGCGGTGTTCCTACGCAAGTCGCATTCTCACAAAACCGTTATTATTCAACTTTGGATGGTGACCGTGAGAAAGGTGTGATCCGTAATGCTGAACATGCTTTCTCTAAAGATGGTGGTTTGGCAGTCCTTTATGGCAACATTGCTTTAGATGGCTGTATCGTCAAAACTGCGGGTGTGGATGAATCGATTCTTAAATTCACGGGTACAGCGCGTGTTTTTGAAAGCCAAGATTCAGCGGTTGAAGCGATTTTAGATCATAAGATCGTGGCAGGTGACATCGTTGTCATTCGTTATGAAGGCCCACGTGGTGGTCCAGGCATGCAGGAAATGTTGTACCCAACCAGTTACTTGAAGTCGAAAGGTTTGGGTAAGGACTGTGCGTTGATTACTGATGGTCGCTTCTCTGGTGGTTCTTCAGGTTTATCAATTGGTCACGTGTCTCCAGAAGCAGCGGAAGGTGGTGCAATTGGTCTGGTTGAAGATGGTGATACTATCCAAATTGATATTCCGAATCGTACCATTCACCTTGATGTTGATGATGCAACCATGGCGCACCGCCGTACAGCTCAAGAAGCCAAAGGTTGGCATCCAGCGGAAGAGCGTAAGCGTAAAGTTTCAAAATCTTTGAAAATTTATGCTTTGCATTCAACCAGTGCTGCGAAAGGTGCAGTACGCGTTCTGTAAACTATTGCTAAGCGACAATGTTTATCATCCCTCTTTATTACGATAAAGAGGGACTTTTTTCTGATTTTATAAGATACTCATTATACTTATTTGCTCACTTGTTTGAATTCAAGTTAGAGAAAGCTTATCCATTCATCACTTTATAATCATTAGAGGCGATCGGCATGTCTTTGTTACGTCGTTGGTTTGATCCCATCCGATCGAGTTGGTTCTATCAAAAACCTTCTCGTCAGGCGGTGTTGCCCACGGAACAGGGTTTAAGTATTTACCTGCGTTTAGACGATGTTTATAGCTATCTTGCAGTACAACAGCTTGATCAGCTCAATGAAATTTTGAGTGATGAACTAAAACCTTTAAAAGTGATTATTTCAAGACAGGGTGCTGAGCCTCCTAATGGTATGTCACAACAAGATTGGCAGAGTTATTGTTTGAATGATGCTAAAATTCTCGCCAAACAACATCGGTTTGGTTTCGATGAAACCCCTGAAATACCTAGTCCAGAAGCATTACAACAAGCAGAAATAATTCTAAAAAATACCCCTCTGAGAGAACACAATTTTTTACATTTACTCGAAGATGTATTCCACATGTTATGGCAACAACAATATGGGAAATTACGTACTCTTTATGCGATGGCAAGTCAGCATCAAACACCTCAAGATTATCCTGAACGTATTTTTAAAGATGTGCCTGTTGCAGCCAGTTACTTCGAATTTGGTGAGCGTAAATATCAGGCCGTTGATGATTTATTACGCCTTACACGCCGTTTGAAACAACAAAAATTACTCACTGGAAATCCAATTTTTCTGATTAATCATATTGAATGGCGTGAGCATCTCATTAATGACGGTGAGTCTCTTACAGAAGTCCAAAGCTTACATCCAGAATTAGATCTGTATATTGCACTTGAAGACCCGATGAGTTGGCTATTATTGGCTTATATCAAAGAAGAACTGGCCAATTATTATAATATTCAATTGAGCGTTTATCCGCTGAGCTATCATGGGCGAGATTGGTTTGACTGGAGTTTGGCGACCCGTGTTTCCAAACGTACACAGGTGGCATTCACCCCATTCTGTCGGCCTACTAAAGAAGCAACTTATGAAATGGCAAAACTATTTTATAGCGTGCCTGAAGAAGAACAGATCGATTGTATTCATGAGATATTGCAAAGTGTTTGGACGCGTGGCAAAGATCTTTCTTTCAAAACCCACTTTCAACGTATGCAGAAGCGTTTGGAGATTGACAACATTACCGAACAGGATGTTGAAGCTTTGTTGAAACAGAATGATGAACTCTGTCAGCAAAAGCATCAGCCAGATTTTCCTGTACTGGAATTACGTATAGATGGACAGAGCTATGTTTTTAATAGTTTGTATCGAGTTTGGATGATTGAAAGTATTATCAGCAATGTTTTGGAAGATAAATATAAGCAGGAAAGTCGGGAATAAATAAAAAGGCAGCCGAAGCTGCCCACGATGCTAATGTTTATCTTTTAAACTGAATAACAGGTTCAGGAAAATCGCAGCAAAAGTTGCGGTTCCAATTCCCCCTAAATTAAAGCTACCAAACAGTAATTCAAAGTTACCTGCACCTAAAATAATAGTGACAGATGCAACAATAAGGTTTTTATTATTAGAAAAATCGACTTTATTTTCGATCCAGATTTTTGCACCTGCAATGGTAATTAAACCAAATACTACGATCGAAGCACCCGTAAGGACTGCTGTCGGGATCGTACTAATCACTGCGCCAAATTTAGGAGACAGCCCTAAGAAAATTGCAAATACGCCAGCGATTACAAATACAATCGTAGAATAAACACGGGTGACTGCCATCACACCAATATTTTCACCATAGGTGGTCATACCTGGTGCGCCAACACTACCCGATAACGTTGTGGCCAAACCATCCGCAACAAAAGCTTTACCCAGTTGAGGTGTAAGATCTTCGCCTGTCATTGAACCGACTGCTTTGATGTGACCTAGATTTTCAGCGACTAAAATCAATGCAACGGGAGCAATAATTAAAATTGCATTTAAATCAAAAGTTGGGCGTGAAAAAGTTGGGATGCCAAACCATGGTGCTGCTGCGATTTGGGAGAAATCAATCGGTTTACCAAATCCTAGAATATTTGTTGCAACCACATATATGGCATAAGCAATCAATAAACCCACTAACAGTAATAAACGTTGTAATAAGCCCTTGGTAAATACAGCAATAATGCCCATGCTTAATACAGTGATAAGTGCCATCCACATTTCAAAAGGCTGTCCAGCAACGCCTTTAATGGTGACAGGTGCAAGGTTGAGACCAATAATCATCACCACAGCACCTGTGACAACAGGTGGCATGAGTTTCTCAATCCAACGTGTGCCTGTGAGCATGACCGCAAAACCGATCAAGGCATAAAAAATACCACAGGCAACAATTCCACCAATTGCAACTGCAAGGTTTGGATTGGCTCCTGACCCAGTAATGTGACCAGTTGCGGCTGCAACGACACCAATAAATGCAAAGCTTGAGCCTAAATAACTTGGAACACGACCACCCGTGATCAAGAAGAAAATAATAGTACAAATCCCTGACATTAAGATGGCAAGGTTGGGGCTAAAGCCCATCAGAAGGGGTGCAAGAACAGTTGCACCAAACATTGCAAATGCGTGTTGTACCCCTAACACCGCACTTTGTAAGGGCGGTAAATATTCATTTGTCGCGACAGGGCGATGATCAATCTTTCCCTGATACGGCTGCCATTTTGGAAACCAATTTGACATAGATGAGACTCATTATGTGATATCAGCGGGTATGATACCCTGTCTTAAAACGAGCTTTCACCTATAAGTCATTGAGAATATTGCCAGAACATGTTTTTTAAGTCTGTATTTTTACCTTTTGGTAAAATATATTTAAAAATAAACTATCGTATTTATTATTTATTTTATTCGCCTAATTTAAAAAACCTACGCCTAATATTTAAAAAAAATTTCTAAATTTTTTTTTCTAAAAATGGAATATTTTGCCAATCTTGCCATCAACATGTTTGATTTATGTTGATGGCAAGGTCTTTATTTAGCCGGTATTGCGCAAACCTGCCGCAATGCCTGCAATACTGACCATTAAGGCATGATCGACAGGGCTATGCTCAGTTTGATGTTCCGCTAAATACAGACGACGACGTTTCATTAACTCTGCTTGCAGTAAATGTAAGGGTAATAAATACGGTTTACGCACCTGCATAGATTGGTCAAGCACTTCATTATTACTCAAAAGCTTAGACTCCCCTTTAAGACTGAGCAAGGTATCTACGGCATTTTGTAGACGTTGGCGTAATTCAACCCCCAAGTTTTTTAAGTCCTGATCTTGGGTGAGATGAGATTCATAGTACAACGCAATATCTGCATCAGATTTGGATAAAACCATTTCTAGCATATCAATTAAAGTTTGGAAATACGGCCACTGTTCAAGCATTTCATTTAAGGTGTTTTGGTGTTGTCCATGTACCTGATTGATCGCCGTGCCTGTACCCAACCAAGCGGGCAGCATCAAGCGGATTTGTGTCCATGCAAATACCCAAGGAATCGCTCGAAGAGATTCTATGCCACCGCTGACTTTGCGTTTGGCTGGGCGTGAACCAAGCGGTAGCATTTGTAATTCTAACTCAGGCGTGACCGTGCGTAGATAACTGACAAAATTCGGATTTTCACGCACAGTTTGTCGATAAACCTGTACCGATAAATCAGTCATTTGATTCATTAAGTCTCGCCATTGTTTCTTTGGCTCTGGCGGTGGCAATAACGTTGCTTCTAAAGTTGCCGCTGTATAGATTTCCAAATTTTGTAGCGCGATGCCTTCTAAACCAAATTTAAAGCGAATCATTTCACCCTGTTCAGTGACACGAATTGCTCCAGAGATTGAGCCTGGTGGTTGTGAGAATAAGGCTTGTTGTGTTGGTGCACCGCCACGACTGATTGAACCGCCACGACCATGAAATAGAGTCAATTGCACCCCATGTTCTCGAGCGACAGCGGTGAGTTCTTCTTGCGCACGATATTGCGCCCAGTTGGCCGACATAAAGCCCGCATCCTTTGCCGAGTCTGAATAGCCGATCATCACTTCATGTTTACCCTGAATATGCTGTTTATACCAATGCATATTGAATAAGGTATTCATGGTTTTGGCTGCGCCATCAAGATCTTTTAAAGTTTCAAATAAAGGCACCACTCGAAGAGGATGTTGGATACCAGCTTCTTTTTGTAAGAGTAAAACAGCTAAGACGTCACTTGGATATTCTGCCATCGAAATAATATAGGCACCCAAGCTCTCAGCTGGTTGTTCAGCCAAAGTGCGCATGGTCGCAAAGACTTCAAGCACATCAGGATGTTGAATCAAGCTGCCTTCGGGTTCATTAAAATATTTAGGCAGTAAAGGGCGTTTACTTTGTAGTTCCTGAATAAGGAAGTTTTGACGAGCCTGTTCAGTCCATGATTCAAAATTGCCTAGACCTAGATATTCAGTGATCGCTGAAATGGCTTGACGATGCCGCCCTGATTCTTGGCGAATATCGAGTTTGAGTAACTCAATTCCAAAGCAATTGATTCGGTATATAAAATCAAGCAATTGCCCATTGGCGATTTCAGCGAGGTTGCTCTCGATTAAGGAGCGATAGCAGAGTAATAAGGGCTGTAATAATTCATCTTTATTTCGAATGATCTGACTATCATCAGCTTCATGGCCTTGTAAGCGTTGGCCTAAACAATAGCGAGTCGCTTTTAAACGTTCACGGGTTTCGCGTAAATATTCACGATAGGGTTCAGGGTGTTCATAACCTAATGCTTGAGTGAGTTCATCTGAACAGCTTTGAATTGACAATTCCCAGCGTAGATTTTCAATATCACGCAAATACAAATCAGCAGCTTGCCAACGTGATAACCATAATACTTCTTGGGTGACTTGATGGGTGACATTGGGATTGCCATCACGATCACCACCCATCCATGAGGCAAAGCGAATTGGCGCGATATTGAGCGGTAAGTTTTGTTCACAATGCTGTTGGGTCAGTTCATTCAGCTCACGAATAAACTTAGGTACAGCATTCCACAAAGTTTGTTCAATCGTCGTAAAGCCCCACTTTGCTTCATCGACAGGGGTCGGGCGATGTTGGCGAATTTCGTCTGTCTGCCAAGCTGAACTGACCAATTGTTTCAGGGTGGCGATGGTTTGTTGGCGTTCACGAGGTGTTAGTTTTTGCTGATCTAGTTGAGATAGGCAATCGGTAATATCATCATATTTTTGAATCAAGGTACGACGACTGACTTCGGTTGGATGCGCTGTAAGTACCAATTCAATTTTTAAATCGCAGATTTGTTCGAATAATTGTTTTGAGTTGATCTGTTCAGTTTTGAATTTTTCAAATAAATGTGACAAAGGATTTGGATTAGGGGCTTGTTCGTCAAACTCAGCCTGACGACGATTACGCACTACATGATATTGTTCCGCAATGTTGGCGAAGTTCAGAAAATGTGAGAATGCACGAGTCAGCGGCAAAATCTCTTCATCTTTTAAACCGAGAAACAATTGTTCGAGCTGTTTTTCTGCTTCGATCTGGCCGTCACGTGCACCTTTGGCTAATGCGCGAATTTGTTCAATCTGATTAAACAAATCTTGCCCAGCATGTTGCTTTAAGGTCTCTCCAAGTAAATTGCCGAGTAAGCGGACATCTTCACGTAATGGAGCAGTGATTTGTTGAATCATTCTAATTCTCCTGTTGTTCTCACTCGACTATAGCGCGATTGGGAGACATTCCAAGAGCAGAACGTAAAAAAATGTGAATTTTCTCTAAATTGTCGGTTGATATTTAAGCAAAAAAATCTCGATGGCATGTTGAATGATCTGATCGATTTCATTCGCCGTGGGCACTGGGGCTAGACCCAGTAACACTTGTTGATGACGGATACCTAACATCAGCGAGATGATCAGCTCTGTTTGCTTGAGTGGCGCGTCTGCCTGAATAAATTTAAAGGCGATGGCTTGCTCAAAAAAATCACACCAGACATGACACATCCGTGTGTGTGACGCATCAAAAAACTGTTGGGTTAATGGACTTTGTTCCGCTGCCAGTTCAAACAGCAGGCAATCCAGTTTCAGTGCTTCAGGCAGGTAAATAATGCTTAAGGCACGCTGACACATTAAATATAGTGCCTGCCTAAAGTCGGACTCAGGTGTGAGTTCAAACTGTTTCGCCCGAATGGACTCTTCACAGCTTTCCTCGATCGCACAGATAAACAGGTTAGCCTTGTCCTGAAAATGGTTGTACACCGTGAGTTTAGTCACGCCTGCTTCTTTGGCAATCTGATTCATATTGGTGGCGTGGTACCCCATTTTTAAAAAAATAGATTTTGCAGCCTGTAAGATTTTGGCTCTTTTTTCTAAATCTTTAGGGCGACCACTGTGAATTTGCACGTTAGCTGTCTCATTTAATTCAATTCAAAATCAAAATGCTAGATTTAATTTTTAATTAGTGTACTCATGAGTATATTAATTAAAAAATAAACAATCTATCATAATGTTCATATTGTGCCTTAAAAAATCAATTTGAATAAGAGCGAAACAGAGATGAATCTGCTAAATCATGTAATTGTGGGGTTGCTCGTACTCAGCAGTGTCACTTTAACGGCATGTCAAAAAGAGGTTCCCAAGACAGAGGAAATTCCTTATGTCATGGTGACGCAGCCGAATACAAATCATATCGATCAAAAAAGTTATGCAGGTGATGTTCAAGCCAAGCAACAAACCGCATTGGCATTTCGTGTTGGGGGACAAATTACCGAACGTTATGTTGATGTGGGTGATCGGGTCAAAGTCGGACAGGTTTTAGCTAAACTAGATGTCAAAGACGCACAATTGCAAATGAACGCTGCCAAAGCGCAATTGCAAAGTGCTGAAGCAGCAGCAAAAATTGCGGCTCAAGAATATCAGCGTTATCAACAGTTATTACCTGTCAATGCAGTGAGTCGCTCACAATTTGATGCCATTAAAAATCAGTATGAATCTGCTCAAGCAGGGTTACAGCAAGCGCGTTCTAATTATGAAGTGTCTTCAAATCAAACCGGTTATAACCAACTTATTTCGAATAAAAATGGCGTGATTACTCAACGTCAAATTGAAATTGGACAAGTAATTGCGGCAGGTCAACCTGCCTATCAACTCGCAATTGAAGGTGAGCGAGAAGTCGTGTTTGGCGTACCTGAGCAGGCCGTCAGTACCATTAAAGTCGGGCAACCTGCTTGGGTCACTTTGTGGTCTCAGCCAGAAGCACGTTTTGCGGCAAAAGTCCGTGAAGTGTCACCCGCTGCAGACCAATCGCGAACATTCACCGTGAAAGTTTCATTGCTTGAAGGGCAATCGAGTATCCAACTGGGGCAAAGCGCTCGGGTATTCTTTGTCGCAAATGAAAATAATGTATTGAATGTGCCTCTATCCAGCGTCACTGCCAATGATCAACAAGCTTATGTCTGGGTGGTGAATGCTAATCAAACCTTACGTAAAGTTCCTGTGACGTTGGGTACTTATGGGCGTGACAGTGTGCCTATTCTGTCAGGTCTAAAAGCTTCAGATTGGGTTGTGGTTGGTGGTGTGCATCTATTGCGTGACCAGCAAAAAATTCATCCTGTAGATCGTGATAATCGCGCAGTCACGGTTAAAACTGGAGGTTAAGCATGAAATTTAACCTTTCAGAATGGGCACTTAAGAATAAGGGAATTATTCTGTATTTTATGCTGTTACTTGGCATTGTCGGGGTGATGTCGTATTCCAAGCTGTCACAGAGTGAGGACCCACCCTTTACGTTCAAAGTGATGGTAGTACAGACCTATTGGCCAGGCGCAACCGCACAGGAAGTTGCAACGCTGGTGACAGATCGTATTGAAAAAGAACTGATGACCACAGGGCAATATGAAAATATTCGGGCATATTCACGGCCTGGGGAATCTATGGTGACATTTATCGCCAAGGATTCTTATCGTTCCAGTGAAATTCCTGATGTTTGGTATAACGTGCGCAAAAAGGTCAATGACATTCGCTCGCAACTACCAAGCGGTGTGCAGGGACCGTTCTTTAATGATGAGTTTGGTGATACCTTCGGCAATATCTATGTACTGACGGGCAAGGACTTTGACTATGCGGTAATGAAAGAATATGCCGATCGTTTGCAACTACAACTGCAACGGGTCAAAGATGTCAGCAAGGTTAATTTGGTGGGTCTACAAGATCAGAAGATCTGGATCGAATTATCCAATACCAAAGCTGTTCAGCTCGGTGTCCCTGTCACAGCCATTCAGGAAGCGATTCAGAAGCAAAATGATATGGCAGGTGCAGGTTTCTTTGAAACAGGTACAGATCGTATTCAAATCAGAGTTAGCGGACACTTACATAGTGTCGATGACCTGAAAAAAATGCCGTTGTTGGTGGGCGATAAAACCATTCAATTGGGGGATGTTGCTGAGGTCTATCGCGGCTTTAGTGAACCTGCTCAACCACGTATGCGTTTTATGGGTGAGAATGGGATTGGTATTGCGGTGTCCATGCGTAAAGGTGGAGACATCATTGCATTGGGTAAAAATTTAGAAACCGAATTTAACAGTCTACAAAAAAGCTTACCTTTGGGTATGAAACTGCAAAAAGTTTCAGACCAACCTGTTGCAGTACAACGTAGTATTCAAGAGTTCTTAAAAGTTTTAGCTGAAGCGGTCATTATCGTTTTATTGGTCAGTTTCTTCTCACTCGGTTTTCGTACAGGGCTTGTTGTTGCATTGTCGATTCCATTGGTTTTAGCAATGACCTTTGCTGGAATGAGTTTATTTGATGTCGGCTTACATAAGATCTCATTAGGCGCATTAATTCTTGCGCTGGGTTTGTTGGTCGATGATGCCATTATCGCCGTGGAAATGATGGCGATTAAAATGGAACAGGGTTACAGCCGATTAAAAGCGGCAGGTTTTGCATGGCAAACCACCGCTTTTCCAATGCTCACAGGTACATTGATTACCGCAGCAGGTTTCTTGCCAATTGCCACGGCACAATCTGGAACAGGTGAATACACACGTTCTATTTTCCAAGTCGTGACGATTGCATTGATCGTTTCATGGATTGCTGCTGTTTTATTTGTTCCTTATTTAGGTGAAAAATTATTACCTGATTTCACCAAACAGAATCAACAAGCGGCATGGTATTTACGTTTATGGGCAAGGTTACGCAAGCAACCTACACCAGTGGTTGAGTCGCATGGTCAGCATCATGATCCTTACCAATCCAAGTTCTATCAATCCTTCAGGCATATCGTCGAAATCTGTATTACCTATCGTAAAACGGTGATTGCTATTACGGTCGGTATCTTTGTATTGTCTGTTGCGATGTTTAAGTTGGTACCGCAACAATTCTTCCCACCATCGAATCGTGCAGAAATTCTGGTGGACTTAAAACTGGAGGAGGGGGCTTCACTAACGGCGACAGAACAAGCAGTACATAAGGTAGAACAATTCCTATCCAAACAAAAAGGGATTGATAATTATGTCGCTTATGTTGGAACAGGTTCACCACGTTTTTATTTACCTTTAGACCAACAACTCCCACAAGCCAGTTTTGCTCAATTTGTAGTCTTGGCTTCTTCTCTTGATGATCGTGATGAAATCCGTCGCTCTTTAGACAAGCAGATTAAGCAATTATTGCCACAGGTTCGTACTCGTGTGTCTTTACTCGAAAATGGTCCGCCTGTGGGTTATCCATTGCAGTATCGGGTCTCAGGTGAAGATCTGGCAACGGTTCGGGCAGAGGCACAAAAAGTGGCTAAGGTGCTGAGTGAAGACCCAAATACCACCAATGTGCATCTGGACTGGGGTGAACCAAGCAAGATCATCGCCATTGACATTGATCAGGACCGTGCTCGTCAAATGGGTGTTTCCAGTGTTGATTTAGCTAATTTCCTAAACGCTTCTGTGACAGGGGCGGTGATGAATCAATATCGTGAAAAACGTGAACTCATTGAAATTCGTTTACGTGGTGATAAGTCAGAACGTGTCGAAGTGGCTTCGTTAGCAAGTTTAGCTGTGCCAACCACCAAAGGCACCACTGTACCTCTAGCGCAAATAGCAAAAATTGAGTCACGTTTTGAAGAAGGTCTGATTTGGCATCGGAATCGTCTACCAACGATTACAGTTCGCGCGGATATTCGAACCAATTTACAACCTGCAACAGTGGTTCAGCAATTGGCAGACAAAATGCAAGCTTTACGTGCTGATTTACCCAATGGTTACTTAGTGGAAGTCGGTGGTACGGTTGAAGAGTCTGCAAAAGGTCAAAATTCGGTGAATGCAGGCATGCCATTATTCTTGGCTGTGGTGATGACTTTGCTGATGATTCAATTACGTAGTATGTCACGCGCAACGATTGTTTTATTGACAGCACCTCTTGGTTTGATTGGCGTTGTTGCATTCTTACTCCTGTTTAATAAGCCTTTTGGTTTTGTCGCGATGTTAGGGACAATTGCTTTATCTGGAATGATTATGCGGAATTCATTGATCCTGATTGATCAGATTGAACAAGATATTCAGGCTGGACATACGCCATGGGATGCGGTGATTGGTGCCACCATGCGCCGTTTCCGCCCGATTGTGTTAACCGCACTTGCCGCAGTACTTGCGATGATTCCATTATCACGCAGTATTTTCTTTGGTCCGATGGCTGTTGCGATTATGGGAGGCTTGATTGTTGCCACCTTGTTGACCTTATTTTTCTTACCTGCACTCTATGCCGCTTGGTTTAGAGTAAAGAAAACAACACAATTATCGTAATTATTTTATGAATAAAGGTGCGAAATATTGAAAATTTCAATATAGTAGCACCTATATTTAAAGACCAAAAAATAATTGAATTTCATTGCATGATTGGTTTGGCAAAATGCGATGAATGAGGTGATCTAGAGCATGGGGCAAGACAATATTGCGCAGCATCGCCGCTATGTGGCGATTTCCTACGTGTTCATGTTTCTTGCATTATTTACAATCGTGTTTGCAGTGTTTGCGTATCTGCTGGCACGAAAAGTTGCGACTGCGAATAATGCTGAAGTATGGATACACGCGCATGCACTGTGGATTATGCGTAATGTGCTGCTGTTTATTCTAATGGCTTTCTTTGCTGCCCTGTGGTTTATTCCACTGTTCTTTTTTGCATGGGATAGTGCATTGTGGGTGACAGGAATGACCGTTGCAGGTGTGATTTTCAGTGCAATCGCATGGTTGTTTTTATTAAATGCATGGATCAAAGGTGTTGCTAAGTATTTTAAAAATAAAGCGGTATTCTAATTTTATCGCTTTTTTATTGTGCTAGACCTTGTAAATTTATAGTAGTGCCCATATTAAGGCTCTGTTGACTTTGTTAATAAAATGTCAACAGAGCTTATTTATTTGTAGAGATTGAACCAATTCCGTGAGGAGCATCGCCAACCATGGCTAAACGTGATTATTATGAGGTTTTAGGCGTTTCGAAAACCGCAAGTGATGATGAGATTAAAAAAGCCTATCGTAAGTTGGCGATGAAATATCATCCAGATCGTAACCCAGACAATGCTGAAGCGGAAGAAAAGTTTAAAGAAGCAGCAGAGGCTTACGAAGTACTTTCTGATGGCGAAAAACGCAGCATGTATGATCGTGCTGGCCATAGCGCTTTTGAGGGCGGTTTTGGTGGCGGCGGTGGCTTCGGTGGTGGTTTTAGTGCAGAAGACATCTTTAGCCAGTTTGGTGATATTTTTGGTGGTGCTTTCGGTGGTGGCGGTGGTCGCCAACAACAACGCCAACGTCGTGGCTCTGATCTTCGCTATGTGATGGAATTGACGCTTGAAGAAGCAGTCAAAGGCGTGAAAAAAACGATTACTTTTACTGCACCAGCGCCGTGTGAAACCTGTGATGGTAAAGGTTCTAAGAATCCAAATGATGTTGAGACGTGTCGTACCTGCCATGGTGCTGGTCAAGTACGTATGCAGCAAGGTTTCTTCTCGGTTCAACAGACTTGTAGTACTTGCCGCGGTCAAGGCAAAATTATCAAAAACCCTTGTAATACTTGTCATGGTTCGGGCGTTGCCGATCGTCAACAAACGCTTGAAGTCACCATTCCAGCAGGAGTGGATAATGGCGACCGTGTGCGCTTAACAGGTAAAGGTGAAGCGATTCGTGATGGTCAAGCGGGTGATTTATACGTTGAAGTCGTAGTTCGTGAACACGAAGTCTTCCAACGTGACGGTGCAGATCTGTATATGGATGTACCAGTCAGTATTGCTGATGCTGCATTGGGCAAAGAAATTGAAATCCCGACGCTCGATGGTCGTGTCAGCTTAAAAATTCCAGAAGGTACTCAAACAGGTAAGCTATTCCGCTTACGTGGTAAGGGTGTTCGTCCTGTACGTAGCAGCATGGTCGGTGACTTATTGTGCCGTATCGTGGTAGAAACACCTGTGAATTTAAACAGTCGCCAACGTGAATTGTTGAAAGAATTACAAGCGTCGTTAGATGGTGATGGTCATGCTGCATCACCAAAGAAAAAATCTTTCTTTGATCGCTTGTTTGATTAATTAGCATCAATAAAAAACCTGCTGCGGCAGGTTTTTTTATGGGATTTTTTTAGCGTAGACACAGAGTTTTGCTATAGTAGCTCAATTGTTTAAATAAAAGACTAGGAAAAATTATGTCGACTTCTCCACGCATTGGAATCTTGGGTGCAGGCGGACGCATGGGGCGTATTCTGATTCAAGCAGTACAACAAGCAGGCTACCAACTGGCAGCAGCTGTTGAACGTCCAGAAAGCAGTTTGGTGGGTGCAGATGCAGGGGAACTTGCAGGGATTGGCAACATCGGCGTCAAGATTGTGGGAAGTTTAAGTGAAGTTTTAAAAGACTGTGATGTCGTGATTGATTTCACTGCGCCTGTTGCCACTGAACAACACTTAAAGTTATGCCGTGAGGCAGGTGTTGCAATGGTGATTGGCACCACAGGGATGTCGGATGAACAAAAGGCTTTCTTAGATGAAACCGCAACACAGACTCCAGTCGTTTATGCTGCTAACTATTCAGTTGGTGTGAATGTTTCAATCAAATTATTAGAGCTTGCAGCGAAAGTGTTTGGTGATAGCGTTGATATCGAAATCATCGAATCACACCACCGTCATAAAGTGGATGCGCCATCTGGTACTGCATTTATGATGGGCGAGGCGATTGCAGATACTTTAGGTCGTGACTTGAAAACGGATGCTGTGTATTGCCGTGAAGGTCATACAGGTGCTCGTGAGCGTCAAAGTATTGGCTTTCAAACCATTCGTGGTGGCGACATCGTCGGTGAACATACCGTGATGTTTATTGGTGAGGGTGAACGTGTTGAAGTCACACATAAAGCGACCAATCGAATGAATTTTGCTTCAGGCGCTGTTCGTGCGGCTGCATGGGTCGTCGGTCGCGAAGCTCGTAAATATGATATGAAAGATGTTTTAGGCTTTAACGAGATTGAAGTTTAAAAGGTACTTTTTTTGTACTATAAAAGAGCTTGTTGAGCTTTCTTTCTGATAGAGATACAACAAGCTCTCACCATCATTACAACAATTGAGCATGACATGAATAAAAAGCATATTGTTCTTGCTACACTGCTAAGTGCGACAAGTTTAGTCGTCAGTGCCGCAGAAGCACCTAAACTGAGTTTACATCGCAATAATATTAAAGTTTGGACCTACCAAACAGAGAATAATCCGGTCTTTCAGTACAAAGCAGAAACGACTTTTGATGTACCTTTGGAACGGGCAGTTGCGGTAGTACTTGATGTTGAACGCACACCCCAATGGGTGCCTTATGTTGCTAAGGCACAGCTTTTGTCTCGGGATGAAAAGAAAGGGGAATTTACCCTGTATATGCTGTTAGATTTCCCATTTCCTTTGAAAGACCGTGACTTGGTCATTAAAGGCAAAATGAATAAAAATGCTGATGGCAGTATTAGTATTAAGAATAACGCGATTAAAAATAGTTACCCTGAACAACCTGATGTGATTCGTTTGAATCAATATACAGGAGATTGGACGTTCCAAAGACTTGCCAATAATAAGGTTAAAGTCATGACTAGTGGTTATGCCGACCCAGCAGGTTCGATTCCATTGAGTTTTGTGAATATGTTTGTGCAGCAGCAACCGTATCAAATGCTGATGAAAATGAAGAAAGAAGTGAATAATCCATTCTATGCACAACCACATTTGCCTGAATTGCTTAAATAAATCTAAGAGTAAAAAGCCTGATTCAATCAGGCTTTTTTATGCACTGATACATTAACCAGCTTGCCACCGAAGGGATGAGCAAACTCGAAAAAACCATCCCTATCCAGACCAGCATCAGGGTGATAAGGGTCGGTGAAGCAGGATTAAACTCAACCAAATTGAGCGATACACAGATTGTTCGCTTAATCTTTTTCACGATTCTGTTGATGGCTGCCATTTTGCGATGATTATTATTGCTAAAAAATAGATGAATCTGCAAAATATAGTTGACGAAATATCAATAATTAACGAGGTGGCAATGAAATCTACGGTAGAAGAACTACTTGCTTTTATGACCATTGTCGATACAGGATCGTTTATTGCTGCTGCTGAGCGGCTTGGACAGACGGCATCGGGAATGAGCCGCTCTCTCAGTCGTCTAGAGTCAAAGCTTGGAGTCACCTTGCTAGAGCGCACGACTCGAAAGTTAAAACTGACCCAAGAAGGACAACAATTTTTACAACATGCGCGTAAAATTCTCAGTGATTTAAGTGCAGCTGAAGAAGCTCTAGAAAAATCGGATCAGGATACCTCGGGTGTGATTCGGATTGACTCAGCCACGCCGTTTATTCTGCATGTCATTACACCATTGGTACATAAGTTCAGACAAAGTTATCCCAATATTGAGATTGAGCTGAATAGTAATGATTTAGTGATAGATCTATTAGAACATAAGACTGATGTGGCGTTTCGTTTTGGTGAATTACATGATTCCAGTCTGCATGCGAAATTGGTGTGTAAAAGCCGAATTTATATTGTAGCCAGCCCTGAATATTTACAGCGTAAGGGGAGACCTGTACAAGCTCAGACATTAATTGAGCATGATGTGATTGGCTTCACCCGTCCCACTTATATCAATACTTGGCCCATTAAAATTGATGGTGAGTATTTTCAAGCCCAACCGAAAGTAAAAGCATCGAGTGGCGAAACTGTTCGACAACTCTGTTTGCGTGGGCAGGGCATTGCCCGATTATCAGAATTTGAAATCTGGCAGGATATGAAAGAAGGGCGCCTTGAAGCACTATTTGAAGATCAGATTGAGCAGTCTTATCAAAGCATCCATGCTGTGTATTATCAACAAGCGCATTTGCCGAAACGGGTTCGCTTATTTATTGAGTTTTTGACTGAGCAGTTAAGTCATGGATTTTCTGTTTGCCAATAGCTGTTTCGGCAAGTTTGAGTTCTAAAACTTGAACAAGTTGTCCAGTCGGTTGTTGTACTGCAACTTTGACCTGTTGCTGTTGTTGCGTGCATTCAATTTTGACCGTTGGCAGAAAGTTACTTGAGAGCATCAGGCCATTTTCATTGGGCTTCTTATAGGTCAGTTTGATGATACGGGTCTGCTCAGGGGCTTCACTTTTCTCCATTTTCCATAATTCATAGGTCGATTGGTTTTGAATTTGCAGATATCCCTGTGAAAGTGATTTACACATTTGTTGTTGCTGATAAGTGGACTGGTCAGTCAGATTGCAGCCTGTAAAAAAAATTGTAGAAAATATAAATAAGATATTGTTTTTCATGCTCTTATCCTTTGTTAGTTGATTTTTATAGCTTAACGGTGTTGTATTAACCAATACAGATACAGAAATTTATAAAAAAGCAGTACAGATATGACTTTTCAATATCAACGCCTAGCAGATCAATTGGCTCATAAAATTTATCAACATGAATTACAGCCACAGCAAAAGTTAAGTTCTTTAAGGGAATTTGCTCGTCAGCAAAGTATTAGTTTGAGTACCGCACAACAATGCTACGAACTGTTAGAAGCAAAAGGACTGATTTATGTCAAAGCCAAATCAGGCTATTTTGTAAGTTCAAGACAATATCAAAGTGCTGCCCCTAAAAGTCCAAGCTTTGAGTCCAAAGCACGGCAAGTCTCGAATTTAGACTTACAGAATCAGATTCAAACAGCATCGATTCAAAATCATTTAACTCCTTTAGGGGCTATTCAGTTGTCGCCCCATTTAATTCCTGTAGATGGGCTACGTCGTTCCTTACAGCGTGCGCTTAAACACTGTCAGCCCGAAGATTTTTTATATTGTAATAAACAGGGACATGAGCAGTTACGTAAGGCTTTATCAGATCATTGGCGTGAAGATGGGATTTATGTCGCTACAGAAGATATTTTTATTACCAATGGTTGTATGCCAGCTTTGTCCCTGTTAATTCAGCAGATCAGTCAGGAAGGGGATAGTATTTTAATTCCAACACCTACCTTTAATGGCCAGTTGCAAATGTTGGCAAGTCTTAAGCGTAAGATTATTGAGATTCCAGCAGATCATCATGGTATTGACCTTGAGCGCCTTGAGTTTTTTATGAAACAGGGCGATGCCAAGTTATGTTTACTCACTGCTAATTTTCAAAATCCATTGGGCTACTGTTTAAGTCATTCACAGAAGCAAAAAATTGCTGAACTTGCACAGCAATACCAATGTTTTATTTTAGAAGACGATATTTATGGTGAATGCAGTTTCCAAAAAGAGAGACCTTTGCCGATTCGTTATTGGGATCAACAAGGCTACGTAATTTGGTGTGGTTCAGTCTCGAAGTCACTGTCTACCGCCTATCGTGTGGGATGGTTTTGCCTGGGACCACAATTACAACACTTACGACCACAACTCTTATCAAATAACGTCGGTGTCAATACACCCTTACAGTTAGGCTTGGCTGATTTCATTTATAGTCGTGGTTATCGTGAGCATTTGGATGAGTTAAGACCGAAGTTGATGCAACAAGTCCAACAGTATCGTGCTTATATTTTGGAAGTATTTGGTGGGATTCCAATCGCCTTGAGTCAATCAGAAGGGGGTTATGCTTTGTGGTTGCAACTGCCAGAAAATATTACGGGCTTAGAGTTATATTATTTAGCGCAGCGCCAAGGGATTAATATCGTACCAGGGGAAGTGTTTGGTGAAGATCAGCGTTATCAGCACTTCATTCGTTTAAATGCAGGGCATGCGTTGACCACCGAAATCCGCCAAGCAATTCAACAGTTGGCGGATTGGGTGAGAGAGCGTATGTCATCGGTTTTAAATTAATCAAAGTCTGCTTTAAGTACGATCCGATAACGTGCTTGACCTGAATGCAGTCGTTCAATGGCTTCATTGAGTTGAGACATTGGAAATAGCTCAATTTGTGGCGCAATATTTTTACGTGCGGCAAATTGTAGTAGTTGACGCAGTGCTAAAGGTGACCCAGTTGGTGAAGCTGTAATCGATTTGGCACCACTCATGATAGTACCTACAGAAACTGGAATAGGCTCTAAGGTAATACCCAAGAAATGCATACTACCATTCGGTGCCAAGGTATTGAGATAGGCTTGCCAATTCAGCGTTACATTGACGGTGCTAAGCAATAGATCAAATTTGCCACGTTGTGCTTTGATCGCTTGAGCATCACGACTATTCACCACATGGTCAGCACCCATGGCTTTGAGTTCTTCAGTTTTGTCTGGATTTGAACTAAATGCGGTAATCTCGCAACCCCAAGCCTTAAGTAACTTGATGGCCATATGCCCTAAACCACCAATCCCAATGACACCGACGTGATGTGTTGCTTGGATCTGATGTTTAAGTAAAGGATCAAACACGGTAATGCCGCCACAAAGCAATGGTCCTGCACTCTCAGGATCCAAACCCTCTGGTAGAGGAATGACCCATTGCCAACCTGCGCGAACTTTTTCTGCAAAGCCACCCGCATGATCAACGATAGTCGCAACGCTGCCACCGGTACATAAAACTTGATGACCACCAATACAAGGATCACATGCTTGGCAACTTTCAGCTGTCCAACCAATGCCAACACGTTGACCAAGTTTCAGTCCTTTGGCTTCTGAACCGAGTGCGATAATTGTGCCAATAATTTCATGTCCAGCGACAGCAGGATAAACGGATGAATGCCATTCATTATTGATCACAGACAAATCTGAGTGACATAAACCGCAGTATTCAACTTTAACTTCAACCTGATGTGGCTTTAATTCACCTGCATCAAATTGATAAGGAACCAATTGCTCTCCTGCTTTCATTGCAGCATAAGCACGAATTTGGTTATTGCTCATTCGATAACTCCTTGGAAAGCAAAATAAATTCGTATTATTTAAAATGACAGTGATTTTCGTGATCGTTGACCATTCCTACCGCTTGCATAAACGCATAACACGTTGTGGGACCAACAAATTTAAAACCACGTTTTTTCAGTGTTTTTGAAAGTTTTTGACTGATTTCGGTTTGTGCAGGTGCATCACGATAATGAATGACATCGTTATTTGGAGTCTGATGGTCAACAAAAGCCCATAGCCAATCAGATACATCACCAACTTCATTTTTGAGTTGCTGCCATGCAATTGCATTGTCTCGAATCGCTTTAAGTTTACCTAGATGACGAATTAATCCTGCATCACTCAGTTTGTCTTCGAGTTGATCATCAGTAAACTCTGCAATCTTAGTAATTGGATAGTGAAAGAAGTGTGAACGGTAATTCTCGCGCTTTTTTAGTACCGTAATCCATGATAATCCAGCTTGTTGACCTTCAAGACAAAGCATCTCAAATAATCGATTTTCATCTTGTTCTACTTTGCCCCATTCTTCATCGTGGTAGCTAATATAGAGTGGATCATTGGAGCACCAGCCACAGCGTTGGATCGTCATATTTGATGCTTCCTATTGTTATTCATATAAAATCATGAAAGTGTGAATGTTACCCATTCATTTGGGCGAGTATCCCAATAATACAGTTCAGCTGTATTTAAATCAGTAAATTTAAGCCAAAAGTCTTTACCAGATTTATCTGCAAATCCTGTGCTAATCAGCAGAGCATCTTCGGTAATTTCCATAATCCAGCCTTGATAGCTTGTACCATTGATGATGATTTTTTGCTGATTTCCAGACTCTGCAAATTTAACTAGTCGTTCAATCAATGCTTCTGACATTCTATGTTCCTAACGTAAATATGAGTATGGATTGACTGCTCCACGCCCTTTGCCATTTAAATAAATACCATAATGTAAATGTGGGGCAGTCGCACGAGCATTGCCTGTATTGCCCACATAACCAATGAGGTCGCCCTTATGAACATAGTCTCCCACATTAAGACCACGTTTATGACCATCTAAATGGGCATAGTAGTGCCAAGAACCAGATGGTCCTAGAATCCAAATGATTTTGCCACCTAAATTATTATTACGTAAATCAGCCACTAAGCCCTCAGTGGCACTATACACTTTCGTACCACGTTCCGCCATGATATCAATCCCTTCGTGGTTACGTCCTTGGCTACGTGCAGCTCCCCAAGTATCTCGTAATTCATTTCGATTGATACCTTTGACTGGAACGGGCAAACGGCTATCTAAACGCAGCTTTTTAAGTTTATTGATTTGAGTGGCTGGTAGGGGCGTAGGCTTACTAGGCGTTGTCGTACATGCAGAAATTAGAATAGCCAATAGACTAATCACGATAAATGGAATCGAAAGACGCACACAAACTCCTTGTGATTTCGATTTACAACAATTAAGTAGAGGAAGTCTTTTGTTTTGCTGTAATCAATTTTTTCATGGCCGTTGGAATGCCTTTGGCAATCGCTGCTTCTGGACTGAGCCATATTCCATTCAGTTCAATGCTGAGCTGTTCTTTTTGATCATGTTCCACGTGGAACAGTTGCTCATGTAGTATCCATGTAAAGTGAGTAAAACTATGACTAATCTGTAGTGATGATACTTGAGCTTGGAGCTTAAATTGCTGTTCAATCTGTTGTAATTCGGTTGCCTGTTCAATGATAGGCAGACAATACAAACCTCCCCATAGACCGTGGGCTTCACGTCGTTGCCAAAGCCACTCACGACCTGCTTGAATTAGGAGCACATTCGCCGTTTTAACAGGGACAGGTTTTTTTGCTTTTTTAAATGGGAGTTCTTGTTCTAAACCTTGTTGATAGGCCTGACAGTGTTGTTGCATTGGGCAGTATAAACATAAAGGCTTTTTCGGTGTGCAGACTGTAGCACCCAAATCCATGATTGCCTGGGTATAGTTATGGTTGCGCTGTTCAGGACAAAGCTGTTCCGCAATTTGCCATAAAGCACGCTCATGCTGTGGCTTGGATAAATCATCTTCGATTGCAAAAAAACGTGCTAAAACTCGTTTTACATTGCCATCCATAATGACGCCATATTGTCGTAAGCCAAGAGACATTAATGCACCAGCAGTTGAACGACCAATGCCTGGTAATTCAATCCATTGTTCTAATGTTTCAGGAAACGTTCCTTTCTGCTTTACAATTACAGCGGCTTTGTGCAGATTGCGTGCACGGGCATAGTAGCCTAAACCAGCCCAATAAGGGGCAACCTCATCCCAACTGGCCTGACCAAGATCGTCTACGGTTGGAAATCTTTCGATAAAGCGATCAAAATATTGCAGAACAGTTTTAACTTGAGTCTGTTGTAGCATGATTTCTGACACCCACACTTTGTAGGGATCATCAGCGACTTGCCATGGTAAATCGTGGCGGCCATGTTGGTCGAACCACGTGAGTAGTGTATCAGAAAATGAGAAATCAGACATGAATCAGAACAATCAAAAGCAGAGGCTTAGTATAATGAAAATATAATCGTGGACTTATTTAAATGATAAAAACATTTGTTCGTGTGTAGGAGACATAAATGCCACCTACACAGAATGAAGTCTTTGCGAAAGTTTATGCCAATATTTTGAATCAGCTTAAATGTTTATCTAGTAATTCATACATTGCTTCTAATCCTTGATGTTCAGCTTCGGCGTTATAGCCTAAGTCAACATTATTTGCTTTAGCTCGCTCATCTGCGAGGGGATTACTAAAGCCATGTTTGGCATCTTCAAAAATAATCACTTCATGATCGACTTCTGCATCGTGCATTTCCTGACGGAAGCTTGCGACATCATCTAAAGAAACCATGGTGTCGATCTCACCATGTAATACAAGAATTTCAGCCTGAATCTTTCCTTTTTGTGCAGGTGCTTTCGGGCTTAAATTCGCGTGGAAGGTCACCACAGCTTTCAAATCGGCACCAGATCGCGCCAAATCCAGAACAACTTTACCACCATAACAAAAACCAATTGCTGCCAATTTTTCAGTATTGACCTCTGGTTGTGCTTTTAAAGCATCTAAGCCTGCTTGAGCACGCTCAACCACGGTGTCTACATGATCAAATGTTTGCATCATCCATGCAGATGCTTGAGGAACATCAGAGGTAACTTTTTTGTCTCCATACATATCAATTGCGAGAGCGGCAAAACCGTGTTCTGCAAGTTCACGCGCACGTTGCTCGGTATATTCGGTACGTCCCCACCATTCTGGAGCAACAATCACACCTGCAACTGGTATATCTCGGATAGGTGTCGCAAAATAGCCAATAAGGCGTTGACCATCTGGTGCGGTATATTCAATTTCACGCGTTGTAATTGGAAAGCTCATTTTTTAATCCTGATCTATATTTTCAATGCTTTGATTAAAGCATAAAAAAGCAAAAAATTGATGATGCTAGCGGAAAGACAAATTTTTATTCGGCTGAAATGATGATAATAAAAAAAGAAGAATACGGCGATTCTTCTTTTTTCTTTCTGAATTTTTATTTCTCTTTAAACTAAACTTTACCGCGTGATAAGAAACCCACTACAGCAAGAATAGCCGCGATCACTAATAAAATGACGGCAAAGTCTTTGGATAAACCAGCAACACCACCAAAACCTAATAAACTGGCGATTAATGCAATCACTGCAAAGATAATAGCCCAACGGAACATATTACTTACTCCTAAATTTATCGTTATGAGATTACTATAGCGTGTGTTTTTCGAACCAAATGTGGTGTTTCTGTGGTTGAAATGTTCAATAACTTAAGTATTGTTAATCGCTTAAGTCGCTTGGAAAACGGCTTGATTGAGAATAAATGCTATAATCAACACAAATTTTTAAAGCCTAAAACATTTGCCATGTCTACCGAATTGCGCGCTAACTTTTGGAAACTATATCCACTTGATCAGTTGAATAATACTGAGTGGGAGGCATTGTGTGATGGTTGCGGTTTATGTTGTTTGGTTAAGCTTGAAGATGAAGAAACGGCAGAAGTCGCATATACCAAAGTTGCATGTAAATTATTAGATTGTAAAACGGCACGTTGTTCTGATTATCCGAATCGTCAACAGCATGTTGCAGATTGTATTCAATTGACACCTGAACGACTGCAAACAATTACATGGTTACCTCCTAGTTGTGCTTATCGTCGTTTGAATGAAGGTAAAAATTTACCGTCATGGCATTATTTAAATACGGGCTCACGTCAGAGTGTGATTAAAGCGAAGAAATCAGCAGCCGGCCGCTGTATTTCAGAACAAGATATAAATGAAGATGATATAGAAGATTATGTCGTACGTTGGGTACGTTAGATCTTGATATATATTTCTTATAACTGTGTTTTTTATCAATAAAAACAATACTTTTGCAGTATTTTATCTATACATTCCCATATGATGAACACTGAGAGGTCGATGTGGTTTGAGAGCCTTTTTGTTTGAATGAAATGGGTTTGGGAAATAGACATGATCGCATCAAGAATGCTTTTTTTACTTGCAGGGCTTTTATCCTGTAATTCTTCGATTTGGGCAAAACCGCTCAGTGAGCAGCAAGTTAGGGAAATTGTAGATCAACAATTTAAACCATTATTAGATCAATATAAGATTCCTGGATTAGCGGTCGGTGTCACATTCGATGGTAAGCATTATTTTATCAATTATGGCTTGGCATCAAAATCAAACCAACAACCCGTAAGTAACCATACTTTATTTGAACTTGGCTCAGTCAGTAAGACCTTTAATGCAACTTTGGCGGGCTATGCACAGGCGCAAGGGCAGTTATTATTGTCGGATCATCCCGCCAAGTATTTCCCAGAATTAAAAAATACCGCAGTGAATAAAGCTACGATTTTAAATTTAGGTACATATACTGCAGGTGGCTTTCCGCTGCAATTTCCAGATGAAGTTGTTAGTCAGCAGGACATGCTTCAATATTTTCAAAGATGGCAGCCAAAGACCAACGTTGGTACGGCACGACAATATTCAAATCCAAGCATTGGTTTGATGGGGTATATCACGGCATTAGCATTGAAAAGACCCTATTCTGAATTGTTAGAAAAAACACTTTTTCCACAATTGGGATTGAGTCAGAGTTTTGTGCAAGTATCTGAGCAGCAGATGCCACAATATGCGTGGGGTTATAAAAATGACCAACCCATTCGCGTTTCTGCTGGGATGTTGGATGCTGAAGCTTACGGAGTGAAAAGTAGTAGTTCCGATATGCTGAAATTTTTAGATATTCAACTTCATCCACAAAAGCTAAAACAACCTTTAAGAGCGGCGGTTGAAACAGCGCATGTGGAATATTTTAAAGTTGGTGCGATGACCCAAGGGCTAGGCTGGGAGCAATATGCTTATCCTGTTAAGCTTGAAACACTTTTACAAGGTAACTCCAGCAAAATGGCTTTAGAAAGTCATATCGTTACACCGATCAAACAACCAAAGCGTGCTCCAGCAGCAACATTGTTTAATAAAACTGGTTCAAGTAATGGCTTTGGTGCCTATGCTGCATTTATTCCGCAGCAGAAGATTGGAATTGTGATGCTCGCTAACACTAATTTTCCGAATGAAGCTCGAATTACTGCAAGCTACCATGTCATGCAGCAGTTACTTCAAAAGAATACTGCGCAATAGAATGTCGCGTGGTTGCAGATTCAAATTGTAGATTTGAACCAGACGCAATAGACTAGGATAAAACAGTATAAAGTCCGTGATGATGTCAGATACGCATATTCCTTTACCTGAACGCTTACGCCCTCGTGATTTGTCAGAAATCATCGGGCAAGATCATTTGCTCGGCGAGCATGCACCGTTACGCCAAATGATTGATCAGGGGCATTTGCCTTCGATTATCTTTTGGGGGCCGCCAGGGGTGGGTAAGACTACAATTGCTTTGTTATTGGCACAGGCAGTTGATCGTCCTTTTATTAGTTTATCTGCATTAAATACGGGCGTAAAAGAGCTGCGCGAAGTGATTGCCGAAAGTGGTGATCTGCTTACGCCAGTAGTGTTTATTGACGAAATTCACCGTTTTAATAAATCACAGCAGGATGCCTTACTGGGTGCGGTGGAGAAAGGCAAAATTACCCTGATTGGGGCCACCACTGAAAATCCATCCTTTGAGGTCAATAGCGCACTGTTGTCCCGTTGTCAGGTCTATACCCTGAATAGTCTGGATGCGGATGCGATTCAAACCCTGATCAATAAAGCCATTCAAAGTGATAAGTTTTTGAAAGAGCGTTTTATTCAGATTGAAGAATATGATGCGCTGATTCAATTTGCTGCGGGTGATGCACGTAAAGCGCTTAATTTGATTGATTTAATTGCCAGTACTTTTGAGCCTGATATTGAAAATATCGTGACCAATGCAATTGTGGTTAAAGTCGCACAGCAGAATATTGCACGTTATGACAAATCAGGTGAGCAGCATTATGATTTGGTTTCGGCATTTATCAAATCGATTCGTGGTAGCGATGCGGATGCGACCCTATATTGGATGGCACGCATGCTCAAAGGTGGAGAAGACCCTGTTTTTATTGCACGTCGAATGTTGATTGCAGCATCGGAAGATATTGGCAACTCGAATCCGAATGCCTTGTTGTTGGCAGGTGAGTGTTTCCGTTCAGTACAAGCTGTGGGCATGCCTGAGGCACGAATTATCTTAGGTCAATGTGCCGTATATCTCGCAACCAGCCCGAAAAGTAATAGTACCTATCTCGCCATTAACCGAGCTTTGGAGCTTGCCGAAAAAACTGCGAATTTACCTGTGCCGTTGCATCTACGTAATGCGCCAACCAAATTGATGAAGCAACAAGGTTATGGCGTGGATTATCTCTATCCGCATCATTATCCTGAGCATTTTGTTTTACAGGAATATTTGCCGCCTGAGTTGCGGGGTACGAAGCTGTATGAGCGAGCCTTAAATAAACGTGAAGTTGAAGCCGAACGTTTGCAGCAACGCCGTTGGCAGCAGGAACAACAGCAGCAATGATATGACGATCTTGTTCCAATCTCTGATTTGAAAGGATAGCTTGGGCATTCTTTTTTTTGTAAGCGCCCCTAGACAGGTCAGGGAAAAAGGTCGCATTATCGCCGTTTATCACGGATGATAAAGCTCTGCCATGATCACAAACAAAATCAATGCTGCGGAAAGTATCCGAGGCTTAGCCTGCCTTGCAGTTGTATTGTCACATCTATCGCTGACTTTCTTTCCCCAAATGCATCATTTTGATTTAAGTGTCGTACCTCAATATCCCTTTTTTGATCAACTTTATCATTCCCCATTTGCATTCTTCTATTCAGGTACAGGCGCAGTTTTTGTCTTTTTTGTTTTAAGCGGTTATGTCCTGAGTTTATCGAGTTTAAAAAAGAAAAATTCAGCTGAAAAACTAAAAAAATCATTAATTAAGCGTTATCCACGTTTGGCTATTCCCGCGTTTATCTCTTGTATTATTGCCTACCTCGTGTGTTTCCTTCCTGTCGATGTTACGCATGTTTCTGAATGGGGGGCAGCTTTGGCAAATCCTCATCCAAAATTAAGTATAGCTTTGTATGAGGGTAGTATCGGAGCATTTTTATTTGGGGACTCAAGCTATAACTGGGTGTTGTGGACGATGCAGATTGAGCTGCTCGGTTCATTGGTAATTTATTTCGCCAGTTATTTTTATAGCAAACGACCGATGCTTGCAGGTCTGTTCTTGCTGTTGAGTATTGCGACAGCCTATACGATTTCACAAACTGTATTACTCGGTATCCTGAGTTTTATTTTAGGTATGGGTTTACTTCTATATGCATCAGAATTAGCAACAGGCCTATCTGTGTTGCTATTCACGCTGGGGCTATATTTCTGTGGTGCGCATAACGAGAGTTTGAGTTATCGGATTTTTGCTCAATTTTTAGGTGAGCAAACCTACGATTATCTGAATTTTATTGGCGGTTTTTGTATCGTGTATGCGGTATTAAAAGGCAAATGGTTAGCACAATTTTTTGATTCACCATTTTTAGTTTTCTTAGGCAAGATCTCATTTTCTATTTATTTAATTCATCTTGCTGTGATTTATGCTTTAGCAATTCCTTGTTTTAATCTATTTCATATTCAATTGGGTTTTTCGTATTGGGTAGCGGGTCTGTGGGCGAGTTTGTTTACAGTGATGATAAGTATTGTTTTAGCTACTCCCTATAGTCGCTATGTGGATGATATTGCAATTAAAGTCTCTAGTAGGCTTACAAAGATATTTTAATTTCACAGTATTCATTTCGTCCTCAAACGATTCGTGACGATCAACTGGATCAACTGAAAGCCTTGGATATTATTCCATCTTTCTTCTCATTGCATACGTTCTATTGGGGGATTGGCATCGTCAACAAAACTTAGGTGAGGCGAGAGCAGCACGCATTTCACCAACGGCAAGTGCTTTGAAGAAACAGCTTATTTTTACAGAGCATCATGATGCACCTGTTGTGCCGCCGAATAGTTTGATGATGTTAGATGCAACTGTAAATCGAGTGACACGCAGTAATTATGTATTAGGTGCAGATGAGTGCGTGAGTCCCTATATGGCTTTAAAATCGATGACGGATTGGGCAGCTTATCAATATTTTGAAGATGAACATAAGGGCACGATAACTTAAGGGAATCTGATTTATCAGAAACTGGGAAATTAGATAAACCAATAAAAAACCAGCTTAATCAGGCTGGTTTTTTATTAAGAACGGCGGCTTAAGGCTTAGATATTATCTAAGTTAATGCCTAAACGTGCAGCAACTTCTTCATAAGCCTCAACCACACCACCTAAACCTTGGCGGAAACGGTCTTTGTCTAATTTTTTCTTGGTGTCTTTATCCCATAAACGGCAACCGTCTGGAGAGAATTCATCACCCAATACGATACGATCGTGGAATACACCGAATTCAAGTTTGAAATCAACAAGAATCATATTACCTGCATCGAATAATGCTTTCAGTACATCATTCACTTGGTAAGTCAGTTCTTTCATTTTTTCAAGTTGAGGTGCTGTTGCCCAACCTAAAGCAATTGCTTGAGATTCATTGACCATTGGGTCGCCAAGCGCATCATCTTTGAAGAACAATTCAAATGTTGGTGGTGTTAACTCTTTACCTTCTTCAACACCTAAACGGCGGCATAATGAACCTGCTGCGTAGTTACGAATAACACATTCAACAGGGATCATTTGTAATTTCTTCACAAGCACTTCTGTTGGAGAAAGTAACTTTTCAAAATGAGTTTCGATACCCGCTTCAGCCAACTTTTCCATGATGAAGGCATTAAAACGGTTGTTCACCTTGCCTTTACGATCTAGTTGCTCGATTTTTTCGCCATTGAATGCTGATGCATCATCACGAAAGACTAAAATCAGGTGATCAGCATTATCTGTTTCATATACAGATTTTGCTTTACCAGTATAGAGCAAGGTTTGTTTTAACATGGGGGAACCTTTTGAAAAAGTATGCCTAGTAAACGACTAGGCTGGCCAATTTTGGTAAATCTGGGTTAACACTTCAGCTGCAACGGCAGGGTCTGCAAATGTTGTATCAAGTTTGAATAGCGCAACTGTATTGCTTGAGCCTACAGCCGATAATTTAAGTAGGTAATTTTGATCACCTACCTTAATCGTTGCTTCATAGCCATTTTCTGCTTGTGAAATAACTTTGTAGTTGAGGCTGCTCAAGGTTGCAAAAGTATATTGCCATGCACTTGCTGTCGGGCCATCAACTTTGAGTAATGGGTTTTTATTCCCATCAGTGACAAGCTGTGGACGACCCACTGTTGAAGCGGTTGCTGAAGTATTATCGGCTGAATTTTGCATCGCTTTTGGACGAGGCAATGCATAGCGGTTGCCACTTTCATTTTCAAGCTTTGGTGCATGCTCAATTGCAAGTGGATCAACCGTAGGCGCTGGATACAATGGCGTAAATGGTCTTGCCGTTATGCCCTCAGGAAATTTGAGTGGTTCAAGTGCTTGTGCTTTTTTATAATCTAAAGAATGATTATTGAGGGCAAAACGACCACAACCAGCCAAACTTAAAGCTGAAATGACTAGGACAACACCAAGACGTAATTGCATCATAAATTGCTCGTATTAAATAATTCCCGCAGCTTTTAAATCTGTGCGGAGCGGTTCACGATATTGTTGTGCTAGAGCGGTTAATGGTAGGCGAATACCTGTACCAATTGAGCCCATCTCATGCAATGCCCATTTCACAGGAATTGGGTTTGATTCGCAAAACAAAATATTGTGTAGATTTGCAATTTGTTGATTCAAGCTTTGTGCTTTTGCTTTATCTCCAGCTAACGCAGCTTCACAAATTTCGCTCATTTGCTTTGGTGCAACATTGGCTGTTACAGAGATATTACCTTTTGCACCCAGTAAAATCAGTTCCCAAGCAGTTTCATCATCACCTGAATAAACAGCGATTTTATTATTTAAACCTTCGATGAGGGCTTGACCACGTGGTACGTCGCCTGTTGCATCTTTAATACCAATAATGTTTTTAACATCAGCAAGACGAATAACGGTTTCGTTTTGCATATCGACACCAGTACGACCTGGTACATTATAAAGAATTTGTGGAATATCAACGGCTTCAGCAATTGCTTTGTAGTGTTGATATAAGCCTTCTTGTGTTGGTTTATTATAATATGGCGTAACGAGTAAGGCCGCATCAGCACCTAATTCTTTTGCAGCTTTAGTCAATTCAATCGCTTCACGCGTTGAATTTGCACCTGTGCCTGCGATAATTGGAATACGTTTGTTGGCTACACGAATCACTTCTTTGATGACTTGTGTGTGTTCTTCCATGCTTAATGTAGACGCTTCGCCCGTCGTGCCGACCGCAACAATACTATGTGTACCTTGTTGGATATGCCACTCAACGAGCTTCTCAAGACTCTTCCAATCTACGCTGCCATCTTCAAACATAGGGGTGACGATTGCGACAATTGAGCCTTGAATATTCTGTGCTAGCTGAGTCATTTTAAAAAACTATCCTATTTTCCCATCCGAGATTGAATTAGTTGAAACGAAATATTGGATGGTTGCAGTATTTTGATTGGTCATCCAACAATTCGATCGGGTCGAATGACAATTACGCAAATTATGACTGATCGGAGGCATAAGAACAATATGCTTTAGTCAAACTGTGGAAAACTTTAATTCATCTTTATCTTGAATCGTTTTCATCTTTTGTAAAAGTGAAAACATGAGTAGCCAGAACATAATCAGCAGGGTATTGTAAAAATACAAGCTTAAAACTGGAGCATGCTATGCAGACACAAACTCATCATGTCGCATTAATTGTTGTTGATGTCCAAAATGGATTTACTCCTGGGGGGAATTTGGCCGTTGCAAAAGCAGATCAAATTATTCCGATTATTAATCAACTTGCAAAAAAGTTTGAGCATATCGTGCTGACACAGGACTGGCATCCTGAGCAACATATTTCTTTTGCAGATAATCACGACGATAAAGTACCGTTTGAAACCATTGAATTGCCGTATGGTACCCAAGTGTTATGGCCGAAACATTGTGTTCAAGGCACTCACGATGCGGAATTTCATCCTGATCTGGATGTTCCAACTGCACAACTGATAATTCGTAAAGGCTTTCATGCCGATATTGATAGTTATTCTGCTTTTATGGAAGCAGATCGTAAAACTCCAACAGGTTTAAAGGGTTATTTAACAGAACATCAAATTGATACAGTATATATCGTAGGGATTGCCACAGACTTTTGCGTGGCGTGGACCGCCTTAGATGCTGCACAGATGGGCTTTAAAACTTATGTCATTGAAGATGCCTGTAAAGCGATTGATTTGGATGGTTCACTAGAAAGCGCATGGCAAAGAATGTTAGAGCAGGGGATTGAGCGTATTCAATCGACTACAATTTTGTCATAAGCTTGAGCCGCTTGATCCAAAGGCGTTAAACTTATAAAACTGATAAATCAATATCAGTTAAACTCTAACTTCAGACAGAATTGAGCGTTTTATGTCAGTCGAACTTGATGATTTTGATCAGAAAATTATTCATTATTTACAAATGAATGGAAGATTAGCTAATCAAGAATTAGCAGAATTGGTGGGATTATCAACTTCTCAATGTTCACGTCGTCGTATTCAGCTTGAACAAAATAAAATTATAACGGGTTACTATGCGCAAATCGCATTAAGTGCAGATCCGACACCGATCATGGGTATTATTGAAGTGAAATTGCAAAACTACAATGATGCGACACACGATCGCTTTGTTGAGTTTCTTTTAAATGAACCTGCGGTGAAAGATATTCATAAACTCACAGGAAGTTATGATTTTGCACTGAAGGTTGCAGTCAAAAGTTTAGATGAAATGGTCAAATTGATTGGGATTTTGTCATCTAGTAACTTTGGCGTCAGTAATTTAAATACATCGATTGTGTTGGAAAAATTAAAAGAAAATGGGATCGCGATTAAGTAAAAAATCTTTCTCTTAGATGAATACCATTCAAACTGAAGCATTCGACGTTGTTGCATAAAGATTATTCAAAAAAGGATATTTTGAGTATAAATTGCATTTATGGTGAAAATATAAGAATAAATTGCGAAATTTGAATAAAAATGATCAAATATACCATGTCTTTCTTTGAAAGATCTTTCTCCCTGCTGTTTTTCTCCTATTGAGTTGTATCCTTATGAATACCGATCAGAATATATCTTTGGTCAGTCCAGTCATGCCTGTGATTGACCAACACTCTAAGATTGAAGATGGATTGGCCATGTTAATTGGTACATTCATTCTATCGTTTGCCATGAATTTATTGCAGCAAGCAGGGATTATGACAGGTGGTACAGCGGGCTTATCGTTGTTGATCCACTATATTACCGACCTGAAGTTTGGCATCTTATTTTTCCTGATCAATATTCCATTTTATTATTTTGCTTATAAAAAAATGGGCATGGCATTGGTCGTCAAGACATTTATTGCCGTTGGATTATTAGCTGGTTTTACTGAAATTATTCCTCATTTTTTTCATTTATCTAGTGTAAATCCAATTTATGCTGCGATTTTTGCGAATGTGTTGATGGGGGTAAGCTTTTTGATTTTATTTCGCCATCGTTCAAGCTTAGGAGGCATCAACCTCTTGGTTCTATATTTACAAGAACGCTTTAACATTCCAGCAGGTAAAGTACAGATGGGAATTGATGTTACCATCTTATTAGTTTCGTTGTTTTTCGTAGATTGGAAATTGATTCTAATTTCAATTTTAGGGGCTGTTATTTTAAATTCAATTATTCTTTTGAACCACAAAAGCAGTCGTTATGTGGCTTAAATCTGATCATCAATGGCAATAAAAAAGGAGGGCTAACCCTCCTTTTTTTATTTTGTAATTATTCGACTGTTACGCTCTTGGCAAGGTTACGTGGTTGGTCAACGTCGGTACCACGTAATACAGCAACATGATACGAGAGCAATTGCACAGGAATACTGTACACAATTGGTGCTAACCATTCATTGACGGCTGGAACATGAACGACATGTTGGCGATCTTTACCATGAATACCACTGTTTTCATCAGCAAAAACAAATAATTCCCCACCACGAGCTTGAACTTCTTCCATATTCGATTTTAACTTATCGAGCATTTCATCTTGTGGAGCCAAGATCACGACAGGCATCTCATTGTCTACTAAAGCCAATGGACCATGCTTCAACTCGCCAGCCGCATATCCTTCAGCATGAATGTATGAAATTTCTTTCAGTTTCAATGCGCCTTCTAGAGCGATAGGGAAGTGTGTGCCACGTCCTAAGAACAAGCAGTGGTTTTTCTCAACGAAGAGTGCTGATAGACGCAGAATTTCAGTATTGCCTTGTAAAGTATCTAAAATTACTTTCGGGCAATGCCATAGCGCTTCTGTAATTTCCTTCAATTGAGCATCTGCAAGACGTTGTTTAACTTGACCAATTTTTAAGATCAACAACATCAATGCTGCAAGTTGAGTGGTAAAGGCTTTGGTTGATGCAACGCCGATTTCAGGACCTGCAAGCGTGAGTAAATGATGATCTGTTTCGCGAACCATTGATGAAGTGGCAACGTTACAAATCGTCATGGTGCTGATGTCAATATTGTTGGCTTTAGCACGTTTTTGGGTTTCACGTAACGCGGCTAAGGTATCGGCTGTTTCACCAGATTGAGAAATACAGATATACAGTGTATTTGCCACAATCACTGGGGTGCGATAACGGAA
Source organism: Acinetobacter sp. WCHA39 (assembly GCF_002165385.1). NCBI lineage: Bacteria > Pseudomonadati > Pseudomonadota > Gammaproteobacteria > Moraxellales > Moraxellaceae > Acinetobacter > Acinetobacter sp. WCHA39. The sequence continues at coordinate 50,381 of NZ_NHRP01000013.1, read as the reverse complement.
TTCACTTGCAATCTCAACTTGGCAAGGGACGCCAATCAATTGCTCGAACCAGTATTTTGCAATCATTCCTGCATGGTAGCTGGTACCGCAGGCAATGATTTGTACTTGCTGAATTTTGTCAAAATCCGCATTGGCATGTTGAAGAAAATCTTCACGCAAATTATTGCCATTTAATGCTTGTGAAATCGTTTGCTGAATCGCTTCTGGTTGCTCATAAATTTCTTTGAGCATGAAATGCTTATATTCGCCTTTTGATGCATTGCTGACGGTTGCATCTAGTTCTTTGATTGGACGTTCAACACGGGTTCCATTGACAAAAACTTCAATACTCGTACGTGTTAAGCGCGCAATATCACCTTCTTCGAGATAGACGAAGCGATTAGTAACAGGTAATAAAGCCAATTGGTCTGAACTAATAAAGTTCTCGCCAATACCTACACCAATCACCAATGGTGAACCTTCACGCACAGTGATCAGTTCATCAGGGTGTGCGGTATGCACAATACCCAGTGCAAAAGCGCCTTTTAGGCGAGGAATAACGTTTTGTACAGCTTCAAGTAAGCTATCAGTTTGCTTTAAAGCATCGTTGACAAGATGAGCAACAACTTCAGTATCTGTTTGTGAGGTAAAGATATAACCTAGCGCTTGTAATTCATCTTTAAGCTCTTGGTAGTTTTCAATAATACCGTTATGTACAACAGCGACATCACCTGAAACATGTGGATGAGCATTATTTTCAGTCGGTTTACCATGGGTTGCCCAACGGGTATGTGCAATACCTACATTACCAGTCAAATGCTGCTCAGATACTGCTTCAGCTAAATTTGCAACTTTACCTACACGACGTTCGCGTAAGATTTGTTGATTATTCAATAACGCTAAACCCGCAGAGTCATAACCGCGATATTCCAGACGTTTTAATCCTTCAATCAGAATATCAGTTACACATCGTTCAGCAACGCCACCAACAATACCACACATAATTTTATCCTCTTATTTTTTCAGTTTTTGGGGGCGCTGATAATTTGCTTTTTCAAACTGTTTTGATCGTTCAACAGCTAAACTATGCTCTGCCACATCTCGAGTTAAAGTTGAGCCTGCACCTGTGGTTGCACCTTGAGCAATTTTAATTGGTGCAACCAATGAGTTATTGGTACCAATAAATACATTGTCTTCAATCACAGTACGATGTTTATTTGCGCCATCATAATTACAAGTGATGGTTCCTGCACCAATATTACAATCAGCACCTATATCTGCATCACCTAGATAAGTAAAGTGATTGGCTTTAGAGCCTACACCAATATTAGAATTTTTAACTTCGACGAAGTTGCCAATATGCACATCATTCGCAAGATTTGCGCCTGGACGAAGACGGGCGAAAGGACCGATTTGAGTGTTTTCTCCAACGATCGCATTTTCAAAAATGCTATAGGCTTGAACTTTAGTACCTGCCGCAATACGAGTATTTTTTAAAATACAGCCTGCGCCAAGTTGAACGTTGTCACCTAATTCGCAATCACCTTCAATAATGACATTAACATCAATTTGTACATCTTGACCACATTTCACAGTTCCACGTAGGTCAAAACGATTTGGATCAATTAAATGTACGCCTTGTTGCATCAATTCTTTTGCTTGCTGTTGCTGAAATTGACGTTCCAAAGTTGCAAGTTGTAGGCGGTCATTCACACCTTCAACTTCAAATTCAAGCTCAGGTTGAATTGAAGCAATTTCTAAGCCATCCGCAACAGCCATTGCCACGATATCCGTAAGGTAATATTCACCTTGAACATTGTTATTAGACAGTTTTGGCAACCATTGATGTAATTTGGCATTACTTACACAATAAATGCCCGTGTTGATTTCTTGTATTAGACGCTGTTCGTCATTGGCATCTTTATGCTCAACAATCGCTTGAATCTTATTTGCTTGACGAACGATACGACCATAGCCTGTTGGATTTTCAACATTTAGGGTGATCATACCAATACCAGATTGGCTAGAAGCTTCAAGCAACTGCTCAAGCGTGCTTTGACGAACGAGTGGAACATCCCCATATAAAATCAAAGAAATACCATCTTGAGGTAATACAGGGAGAGTCATTTGAACAGCATGACCTGTTCCTAACTGTTCTGCTTGTTCAACCCACTCTATTTGTTCAGCAGCAAAGCTTTGCTTAACGAGTTCACCACCATGACCATAAATCGTAATAATATTTTGGGCATGTAATTTTTTTGCAGTTTGAATCACATGTCCTAAAAGTGGACGACCTGCCAATGGTTGTAATACTTTTGGTAGTTGTGAACGCATTCGCGTTCCTTTCCCCGCTGCAAGAATAATAACAGTTGTTGACATAACTAACTCTAATATCAATGGTTTAAGTCAAAAAATAAAAATGAATCATAAAAATACAAAGCGCAGCCCAAAGACCTGCAATGATGTCATCAAGCATAATCCCTAGACCACCAGTAACTTTTTGGTCTGCCCAACTAATCGGAAATGGTTTCCAGATGTCAAATATACGGAAAAAAATAAAACCGACAATGACCCATAACCAATTTAATTGCTGTAGATAGAGCAAGGGTAGGAGCGTAATAGATTGTCCTGCAAATTCATCCCACACAATTCGACCATCATCGTGTACATGAATGACTTTCGCTGTTTGCCCACAGATGTATATGCCCACCAAAGACATGATAAAAATTGCTAAAACACTCAAATTAAAACCGAGATATAACCATAATGGTGTAAATAACAATGCAAATGCAGAACCAAATGTTCCCGGTGCTTTAGGACTGAGACCAGAACCAAATCCAACCCCGCAGAAAACGATGCAGCGATCGAACCAAGTCATCTGTTTGAAGTGAATGGGAGGCTTATGCAAAATGTTGGTATCCATGAATTTGTAGTGGGTAATTTTCACCCATATACTCAAATAACAATCCAGTTTGTTGGGTAATTTTGCCAATTATTGTAAGCGGAACATCTAATTGTTGTCGCCACAGTTTTTCAAAATTTTGCGGTGATATTGTAAAGCACAGCTCATAATCATCTCCACCTGCAAGCGCATAATGCAAAGCTTGTCTCAAATCTAATTGTTTTAGTGAATAATCTATCGGAAGCTGCTCAAGCTGTAATGTTGCACCTACTTTTGAGGCGTTCAGAATATGTCCTAAATCTTGTGCGAGTCCATCTGAAACATCAATCATACTTGAGGCTAAACCTTTTAGCTGCTGTCCCAAGTTACAACGTGGCGTTGGATAATCTAAGCGTTGTTGCAGAGGATGTCCTAAGTGTCGTAATCCAAACGCGGCATCACCAATCTGTCCACTAATACAGACATAGTCGCCGACTTGTGCACCTGATCGGGTAATGGCCTGACCTTGTTCAATCCAGCCTAAAGCGGTGACACTTATAGTGAGTTGGGTGCTTTGAGTAGTATCGCCACCGATTAGGCTAACACCAAATTGATCGCAACAATCAAAAAGACCCTGACTAAATCCAGCCAACCAGTCATGATCAACGGTAGGGAGGCTGAGTGCGAGTAAAATACTATGGGGTTTTGCACCCATTGCGGCGAGATCAGATAAATTGACCGCGACACTTTTCCAGCCAATGGCATGGGCAGAGGTATCTAAGGGAAAATGTCGACCAGCAACCAATGTATCTGCACAGATCACGAGTTGTTGTGAGGGAGGAGGGGTAACAATGGCTGAGTCATCACCGATACCTAAACTGACATCAGATTTTGATGTACGTTTAAAGTACCGCTCAATAATTGAAAACTCAGCCATGCAACATCAAGCCTATTATTTTGCTTGTTGTTTTTCAGCTTCACGAAGCTTTGATGAAAGACGGTCTAATACACCATTGATGTATTTATGGCTGTCTGCACCACCAAAGTGTTTTGCTAGCTCAATTGCTTCATCAAGTACAACGCGGTATGGAACTTCGAGATGATCTCGTAATTCATAAGCACCAAGTCGTAAGGTTGCAAGTTCTACACCATCTAGTGCAGTTAACTCACGATCAAGTACAGGGATGAGTAACTCATCTAAAGCTTCATGTTGAGCAACCACTTGAGTGAGTAATTCATGGTAATAGTTAAGGTCAACTTTGTGCATCGCATTTTCTACACGTGTACGTGCTTCAATTTCATGGACAGGGTTATGACTCATTTGCCATTCATAAATCCCTTGTACAGCAAAACGACGTGCTTTGCGTTTCGCTGCATAAGCGGCCTGAAGTGTTTGCGACATGCTTTAAATTGCCTTTAATAAGTTAACCATTTCGATTGCAGTCAATGCAGCTTCGCTACCTTTGTTTCCTGCTTTCGTACCTGAACGTTCGATTGCCTGTTCAATGCTGTCTGTGGTTAAGACACCATTGATCACAGGCATTGTGCTTTCAAGTGCAACTACACCTAAACCTTTCGCACATTCACCTGCAACAAAATCAAAATGTGGTGTACTACCACGGATCACTGCACCGAGTGCAATGATGGCATCAAATTTGTTTGAAGCCGCTAATTTTTTTGCAACGATAGGAAGTTCCCACGCACCTGGTGCGTGAATAACAGTAATCGCATCTTCTGAAACGCCATGACGTTTTAAAGTGTCGATCGCGCCTTCAAGTAAATGTTCAACTACGAAGCTGTTGAAACGTCCTACTAAGATCGCATAACGACCTTCGCTTGCGAGATGTAATAAACCTTCAATTCGGCGAATTGCCATAGCAACCTCGATTATTTTGCTGTGATTTGATCGGCAGTGATATATTCCACTACCTCTAAATGAAATCCTGATAAAGCATTGAAACGAAGTGGAGAACTCAACAACTTCATTTTCTCAACACCAAGATCACGTAAAATTTGTGCACCGACACCAATTGTTTGATATTGCTGCGATAGAGCTGCATTTGATTTCAGTGGTTTTGGTTGGTTCAAATGATGAATGGCATGACCTAAATCTTCCAAGTGATCTTGTCCAATCCAAACCAATACACCACGGTCACTTGCAGCAATCGTTTTCATTGCAAGATCAAGATTCCATGCTGGAGAACCATCGGCTTTATTAAGCTTTAAAAGATCACGAACAGGGTTGAAACCATGGACACGAACAGTGGTCACGCCTTCTTTCGGCTCACCTTTTACCAAAGCTAAATGGATATCTGGATTACCAATTTCACGATATTTATACAGTTCAAATGTACCGTATTCAGTATCAATGGTTTCTTGAGACAAACGTTCAACCGTTTGTTCATTGGTCATGCGGTAATGGATCAGATCCGCAATTGTACCGATTTTTAAACCATGTTTTTCTGCAAAAACTTCTAAGTCTGGACGGCGTGCCATGGTACCGTCTTCATTAATAATTTCACAGATAACAGAGGCAGGCTCTAGACCTGCTAAACGGGTGAGGTCGCACCCTGCTTCCGTATGACCTGCGCGGTGCAATACACCGCCTGGTTGAGCCATCAATGGAAAAATATGACCAGGTTGAACGATATCGCTTGGTTTAGCATGTGCTGCAACTGCGGTGCGAATTGTATGCGCGCGTTCAGCAGCGGAGATACCGGTACTGATCCCTTCAGCTGCTTCAATCGACAGCGTGAAGTTAGTGGCATGTTGTGCACCGTTTTGATCTACCATTAACGGTAAATTAAGCTGTTTACAGCGATCACGACTCAAAGTTAGGCAAACTAGGCCGCGCGCATGCGTAATCATGAAGTTAATATCTTCAGGGCGAACATGCGTTGCAGCGATGACTAAGTCACCTTCATTTTCACGATCTTCATCATCCATTAGGATGACCATTTTGCCTGCACGAATATCTGCGACAAGCTCTTCAACACGACTCAGCGGCATTCGCTTTCACCTTTTATGCTGCCTTTTAGGGCACTAGTATTCGATAAATCTGGTGTAGTTTACCGTATTTTAATAAATTTCGCCTGTGCTTCTTTATCAATTAAAAAAGTGAATCAAGCAAATAATAAAGCAACGCTTTATCCTAATGGGCATTTATAGCCCTGTAAGGGAGCGTTGCATTTTGAATTTGAACCGATACATTCGATCGAGCTAAGATTCAGTCGAAGCTTTTACTTTTTTACCCATCAAAATTTCAGTGCGCAGGTTTTGTGCTACGGTGGCACATTGCTCATTCATCCCATTAATCATAAAGGCATGACGAGTCATGATACTACTCGGATTTGGCATCACAACTAATTCATAACTATTTTGAACCGTTTTGAGTTGCTCATGATTGAGGTGTAAAGCTGCTTCCTTGGCATGTAAGTGTTGAGTTAAGCGCTTGGCTGCCTCAATCGCATCTAATTGCATCGCTTCTACAGCACTAGCAACAGCACCGCGCGTTTGTAGTGCAAAACGTTTATCTTCACGATAACGCTTATATAAAACATCTGCCAATAACTGGAAAACAGCACCAATCATCATCAGACATTCTAATGCATGGGGATGTTCTGATGTCGTCGACAAGGTTGCGCCTTCAGCATTAAATTCTTGAACGACGTTCATTTGTGCAGCGTCGAGTTGGTAATGCTTCGCACAGAGATCAATGCTTTTATCCAAGAATAATTGACAGAGTTTAAAATAAGGTACAGAAACGGATTGGTTGACACTGCTCAACAGTTGTTTTGGATCATAAAACTGGATATTCAGTGCGACGGTTTGATGATCTAAATTGACTTGTTGATCTGTTGTTGGAGCTTTTTCAATACGTGATTTTGGTTGAGCTTTTGCCTGTTGCTGTGCTTGTGCAACTAACGTGACTGTATTTTGCTTCTCAAGTGCGAGAGCCTGAGTTAAACGTTGAATTTCATGTTTAAGATGATTTTCCTGATTGATACGGGCTAAATATTCACTACGTGTTGGACGTGCAATGGCACGATACGCCAACCAGATCAACCCATGAATAAATAAAGATGCCAAAATCGCCAGCCACTGCGTGCGTAAGATTTCACCAATACTTGGTTGGATAAGCGTAATTTCAACCGTTCCAACTTTCTTTTCATTTTGTAGTGCATCTCGAACAAAGACCTCACCTTGACGCGTCTTTGCCATACCACTGGTTGCAAGGACTTGTTTATTGGCATCGAGGATACGAATGGATGCGACACTTGGGTTGGTTGCATAACGGTTGGCCACCAGTGCCAATGAGACCGTGTTGGCAGGTTCCAGTTCTGAAAGGCTATCTGCCACAAGCTGACTGGTCATCAGTTGTCCCTGACTGGTGCGGTTTTCATTGAGTTGATGTGTCGTTGCAATCACCAGTAAAAAGGTATGCAGTGCAAAACTTACGATCAGCAGGCTAGCAAATAGCCCTTGGCGTGGCGCATTCAAGTTAAACTTCCAAGATAAATAAGAGTCAAATAGATTCAGGTCAGGTTATGTTATGATTCTTACATACAATAGTTGTCGCTCAAACACGAGTCAATTCATGCGTGAAATCATTCTTATATCCTTTTTAGGACCAGATCAACCGAATCAGTTTACTCGATTAATGCAGGTACTTTCCGTGCATTCTTTGCAAATACTCGATGTGGGTCAGGCTGTTATCCATAATCAACTCACTTTAGGAATTGTTGTTGCTTCGGATAATGAGACTGCAACAGCATTAGCAATGAAAGAGATTTTGATTTTAGCACATGATATTGGCTTAACTGTGCGATTTAAACCAATCTCCAACGCAGAATATGATCAATGGGTGAGTGAAGGTGGGCGTACCCGTTATATCGTGACGGCACTTGCACCAGAGCTTACCGCTGCGCATTTGCAGGCAGTCACTAAAATTGTATCGAGTCAGGGCTTCAATATTGAAACAGTAACACGCTTATCTGGTCGTTTAGATCTCGATGCAGAAAGCCAATTTCCACGTCGTGCCTGTGTTCAGTTTGGTTTAAGTGGACAAATGTTGGATGCACAAGCGATGCGAGCTGCATGTTTGAGTTTGTCAGGTGAGCTGAATATTGATGTAGCGGTACAAGAAGATAATGCTTACCGTCGTAATCGTCGTTTGGTTTGTTTTGATATGGACTCAACCTTGATTGAACAAGAGGTGATTGATGAATTGGCGCTAGAAGCAGGTGTCGGTGAACAGGTCGCTGAAATTACTGAGCGTGCCATGCAAGGTGAACTCGATTTCCAACAAAGTTTTCGTGCACGTGTTGCATTGTTAAAAGGCTTGGATGCTTCTGTATTACCTAAAATTGCAGAACGTTTAACCGTGACGGAAGGGGCGGAACGTTTAATCTCGACACTGAAAGCATTGGGATATAAAACTGCAATCTTATCGGGTGGTTTCCAGTATTTTGCTGAATATTTACAAGCAAAGCTCGGTATTGATGAGGTACATGCCAATATTTTAGATGTACAAGACGGGTTGGTGACAGGTGAAGTCAAAGGTGCAATCGTGGATGGCGCACGTAAGGCTGAATTATTGCGTCAATTGGCAGACAAAATGGGAATCTCATTAGAGCAGGCGATGGCTGTTGGTGATGGTGCTAATGATCTACCTATGCTATCAATCGCAGGTTTAGGTGTGGCGTTCCGCGCTAAACCACTTGTTCGTCAAAATGCGAATCAAGCGATTTCGAGTGTAGGTTTAGATGGTGTTTTGTACTTATTGGGTATGCATGATAAAGATTTAAATCGTGCTTAACACGCGAGTTCTTAGATGTAAATAAAGCCGCTTTCGAAGCGGTTTTATTTATTCTACAAGCGTCATTAATTCGTCATATTTATGTCTAAATGTATAGAAAAACAACGATAAAAAAATTCTGAAAAAAGTTTCTGAATGATTAAAAAGAGCTATATTTTTTTGTAATGACACGCCGCAATTGATGCTATATAGCACTTTGAGGCTTTTGTAATTTAAAAAAATGTAATGACAAAAGCATATTGCGACACCTTGTGTCGTATGGTTAATTTCAAGCTCTTTTTTTCTATAAAAAACCCTCCATAATGCATAAAGACGTTAATGCAACACCGAATATTGTTTAGAGATTACAGAACAAATATGAGGTTTGGACACGATCCAAACCACCTTTTAAAGACGGAGGTTTCTATGGAAGCAGCGAATTTCACCATGTGGGTTGGATTTGGCTTAATCGCTGTCGCAGTTATTGCTGTTTTCTTTTCTCCTTATCGTCGTTGGTTAGGCTTTATGCTAGCGGGTATGTTGAGTTGGGGACTATTAGAAGTGGTGCGCTTTGGTATGCAAACCATGTTCGAAATGTCGGTCGCCTATAGTTATTTGACAGCCCTGAGCCTTGCGATGCTAACGGTTACATTCATACTTTTACGTGAAGACAAACAAACACAAAAGCAATTGGCGAAACGTCAGTATATTGAACATACGCCAGTCTACAAGGATGACCAACAACAATGTTCTAGCCGATAATTTATAATAATTTGAACTACATCAAAAGCATGCTCAGCATGCCTTTTTTGTGCTAACTTTCTGCAACAAAGCTTTTACAGACATATCGACAATTGTGCTAGGATACGGTTGTCTTAATTTTCATCATTATACTGTAGGCATAAATGTCATGAAGCTTTCTTCTTTACCTGTGATTCAGTTACCGATCGTTGATGTAAGCACTGACCCACTTGATCTATTAGTGGCAGGTTTGGCGTTACGTATGAAGCAATTGGCACGTACGAGCCCAAAGTTTATTGAATTGGTTCATGATCGTGAATTTCGTATTCAAATTGGTACAGATTTAGGTTTGGCACGTCAGATTATTGTTAATCGTGGCAAAATTGATACGGTTGCGGGTAGTCCTGAAAAAGCTGATTTTATTTTGCAATTTGCTTCAAGTGAGCAAGGCGTAAAAACTTTGGTGAAGGGTGATCCAACTGCATTCATGACAGGTATGCAAGATGGCAGCATTAAAATGGAAGGTGACTTCAGCTTGTTAGTTTGGTTTAACCAAGCAGCTAAATTGATTCCACCGAAAGTGCCAAAACCAGTAAAAGAAAAAATTCGCCAAGCACGTGCATTTATTAAAGAAAAAACAGGTAAATAAACTAACCTGAAAAAAACTCCCTAAAAGGGAGTTTTTTTATGTCTCATTTATTCAATTTCTAAATTAAAAGTCACAGGCCCATCATTAATTAAATGAACTTTCATATCAGCAGCAAAAATACCTGTTTGGACATGAGCAAATTGTTGACGTGCATACTCAACCAATTGCTCATACAAAGCTTTCGCTTCGGCTGGCGGCATGGCAGGTCCAAAGTCAGGGCGTAAGCCTTTTTGTGTTTGCGCCATCAAAGTAAATTGTGAAACCAATAAAAGTCCACCCTGAGCTTGGCTTAGATTCCACCCCATTTTGCCTTGTTCATCATCAAATATTCGATATTTTAGAATCTTATCAATGAGCTTTTGTCCTTGCTCTAAAGTATCGCTTTTACCTAGACCTAAGAATACGAGTAAGCCGTGCTGAATTTCGCCAGTGGTTTGACCCTCAACCACGACTTTCGCTTCTAAAACTCGTTGAATTAATGCGCGCATAAGATTAAAAAATAGGTGAAATAGAGTGAGGCAGTGTAACAGACACCGCATATAAAAATGAGTTGTGCAGCAAAAGTCTACTATTCAATATGAGTCAATTGATTGTATAACAATAGCTATTATGCAAAAGAATCGGTTATAACCATCCGCTATGTCTGCCATTATTCGATCTTTACTCGACACTGACTTATATAAATTCACCATGCTACAAGTGGTGTTGCATCAATTTCCACAGACGCATAGCGTGTATTTATTTCGCTGTCGAAACTTAGAAGATACGGTTTATCCTTTGGTTGAGATTTTAGAAGATCTAAATCATCAGCTTGATTTACTCTGTGAATTGCGTTTTTCTGAAGATGAGTTGCAATATCTTCGTTCTTTACGTTTCATCAAAAGTGATTTTGTTGATTACCTTGAATTATTCCAGCTAAAAAGACGTTTTATCCAAGCCAGTATTGATGAATCGGGTCGGTTGGATATTCGGATTGAAGGGCCGATGGTTCAGGCCATGATGTTTGAGATTTTTGTATTGGCGATCGTCAATGAGTTGTATTTCCGCCGTATCCGTAACGATGAGGTATTGGCGGAAGGTGAGCGTCGCTTACAACAGAAATTACTTCAGTTAGAACAATATGCAAAAGAACAAAAAGAGAGTGATCCACCATTTTTAGTTTCGGATTTTGGCACACGCCGTCGTTATAGTTTTGAATGGCAAAAACATGTGGTACAAGCCTTTTATGCGGTTGCACCAAAAGTGTTTCGTGGAACCAGTAATGTTCTACTTGCTAAAGAGCTGGGTATTAGCCCAATCGGGACGATGGCACATGAGTTTTTACAAGCGTTTCAAGCTTTAGATGTGCGATTACGTAATTTTCAAAAAGCGGCTCTAGAAGCATGGGTACAAGAATATCGTGGTGATTTAGGCATTGCTTTGACCGATGTGGTTGGAATGGATGCTTTTCTACGTGATTTTGATTTGTACTTTGCCAAACTCTTTGATGGCTTACGTCATGACAGTGGCGATCCCTATGAATGGGGGGATAAAGCGTATGCGCACTACCGCAAATTAAAGATTGATACCAAAACCAAAATGCTGACTTTTAGTGATGGTCTAAATTTAGAAAAAGCATGGCTATTGCATCAATATTTTAAAGATCGTTTTCAAGTTAGTTTTGGTATTGGGACAAATCTGACCAATGATATGGGGCAGACTCCACTCAATATCGTGTTAAAACTCGTGGAGTGTAATGGTCAATCGGTGGCCAAAATTTCCGATAGTTCAGGTAAAACCATGACTGACAATGAAACTTTCCTTGCATATTTAAGACAGGTGTTTGAGATCGAAGAGGTCAGCTAATCTATAGCTGATTTTCTGCTAATTGAAAGCAAAAAATCAGACAAAGATAAAAAGTCGGCTATGTTAAAATTGATTCAATGCGGATAGAAATAGCATAAAAATGACTGATGTAGATTTTAAACTGGGTTTACTGATTGAGCCTGAAGAACTTGTACCTTATTTAGGACATGAGCTGATTCGTGTCGTTGATTTAAGCCGAGCATCGGTTTATGAACAATTGCATATTCCTCATGCCATTCATTTACAACCTAAATTCTTGGTTGCACAGCATGAACAGGCGAATGGGGTGTTACCTGATCTAGCAGGTTTACAAGCTCTCGTCGAAAAATTAAATATTTCATCTCAACATCATATTGTCGTTTATGACGATGAAGGTGGGGCGTGGGCAGGGCGTTTAATCTGGAACTTACATTGTCTTGGTTTTAACCGCACCAGTTTGATTAATGGTGGGATTCATGCTTGGTTGGGGGCAGGCTTACCAACCACAGCAGATATAGATAAAGTCATCCCTGTGAGCGAGCTTGTACAAGTTAATTTGAATAGCGTGCAACAGTATCGAGTTGAATACAATGAATTGCTTCAGCAGGTTCAAGAACAGAATATTCAGCTCTGGGATTGTCGCACTAACGAAGAATATACTGGACTACGTTTAGCTGCGCGACGCGGTGGTCACATCCCAAATGCATTGCATTTTGAATGGAGTACTGCCCTAAACCGTGAAAATCATCTAAAATTACACCCGCTTGAACGCACTCAACAACGTTTAGAACAATTAGGCTTTAATTTACAACAACCTGTGGTGGTGTATTGTCAGTCACATCATCGTTCGGGTTTGGCGTATATATTGGCAAGATTGCTCAATTGGCAAGTCAGAGCCTACGATGGTGCGTGGAGTGAATGGGGCAATCGCCTCGATAGTCCTATTATTTCAGGGGAGTCACCGTCTTGAGTTTTTCAGCAGATTTAAAAAAACAACTTTTTATCAAAGCACAAAATTTAGTACCGCAACATCAACTGAGCCGTGTTATTGGCAAAGTTGCAGCAAGTGAAAACGTTTTGGTGAAAACTGCTGTGATTCAAGCATTCAAAGCAAAATACGGCATTGATATGAGCATTGCCGAACAAACGAATCCAAATCAATATAAATCATTTAATGAATTTTTCACTCGTGCATTAAAACAAGGTGTACGTGGTGTAGATGAACAAGCGGATAGTATCGTGTGTCCTGCGGATGGTGCGATTTCACAGTTGGGTAAAATTGAAGCAGGTGATATTTTTCAAGCCAAAGGTCAAAGCTTTTCTGTTGAGAAATTAATTGGTGATCCACAACTGGCAAAACCATTTATTGATGGTCAGTTTGCAACCGTTTATTTGTCACCGAAAGATTATCATCGTGTACATATGCCATTGGCTGGCACGTTGACTGAAACGTTATATATTCCAGGTGAGTTGTTCTCAGTCAACCAAACTACAGCTGAAAATGTACCAGGTTTGTTTGCGCGTAATGAGCGTATGGTATGTTTGTTTGATACAGAACTTGGTCGTATGGCGGTGGTCTTAGTCGGCGCAATGATTGTTGCAGGCATTGAAACTGTTGCAACGGGTAAAGTAAAACCAACAGGTCGTGTTGAATTACAACATCACCAAATGCAGTTAGATAAAGGGGCTGAGTTAGGTCGTTTCTACTTAGGTTCTACTGCTGTGGTTTTATTTGAAAAAGATAAAATGGTGTGGGAAGAGCAGTTTAAAGCGAACTCAACTGTGGTGATGGGTGAGCGTTTAGGTCATTCGATTTAATTAGTAAAATTATAAAAAGCCCCAAGATAGGGGCTTTTTTACGTATTTTGTATAAGGCGTATTCTGTTAATTTTAAGAGTTATTTATAATTATTACTATTGAAATTAGTACATTAAATTTATGGAGAAATAGATTTTGGTTTTATTGTTTACTTAATGAAAATTTAAATCAATTTTCATTACAATTTCTTGAAAAAGAATTAACAAGTTGTTTTTCAAAGACAACTGGATTTAATGTTCAATATGAAGAGGATTCATTTGACTCTTCTGAAAAGCATTTATTGCTTTCTTGGGCGAACTGGTGGATTAGAGTTTTTTTATGAAACTGGCCAACATATAATTGATGATTCAATGAAAATAGTAACATATGCTGAACCTAGTCGAGCGAAAGATTTTTTTAATATTAATAAGCGAATAGTAGTTAAGTTTGCTGATGATAAATCAAAAAATTATACAAACCACACAATTTTGATGCTGGATTATTTGGAAGATATTGAGAATATAATAATATTTAACCCTCAAAATAATACTTTTTTCGAAAGCTAATATATTTATAGCACTATGCCATTTAACAGAATGGCCGTTATTTAAAATCATATTTGAGAAATTATATTAAATCATTTGCTTAATGATTTTTACGCCACCCTAAAAAAGATAAAGAAACTGACTTAGACACAAGTCGGCTGCTTTTTAAGCATGTTTGATATTTCTGACCAAGCATAAAACTAATCCTGTAAGCCATTTCTTACACCGATTAACGTCAATGTCCCATTTGCAACTTTAATTGAATTGTCTAATATCAACTCATCAGGAACAGGAAGTTCCAAAACATAAAACAAGAATGATAAGTTTGAGCATCAGGACGTGAGGTAGAACAGGAGTTATACCTAAAGTGCGAAATACGAAAAAGCCCGACAGGATGTCGGGCTTTTTTTTATTCGATTTGAATTTGTTTTGCCCAAAACTCAATAAGAAATTGCAGAGATTGGCTGAGCGGTTTGTAGCTTGGCCAAATCGCATGAATTGGCATATCTAACCGATTGGTCGTATCACTAAATGCTAAACGAGCTAAACTTTGCTGGTTAAAATGCGGTTTCACAACAGAAAGGGGAAAATTTCCCCAACCCAATCCTTGCTCGACCATCTGAATTGCCATCTACAAATTATCAGTCATCCAATAAGTTTCAGAAACCAGAATGCGTGGATCGGGTAAAGCATAATGTTTACTCGCCACAATAACTTGTCTAGGATCATGCAGATCAGTTTAATAAAAGCATTTTTGTTAGATTTAAGCCTGATGGTTCTGATACCTTGTTATACCTTTGTTTATAATTATCTTTTCGACCATATTTTTGATTTACCCAGTCATTTGGTAGAGTCGAAACCTGTATCTGTTTAAGTCATTCCTTCATTTGAAATGTATTTTTATCTATGTGTTATTGATCTCAAAATCAAAGAATTATTTGAAAAAAGAGCGTATTTATATACGCTCTTTTTGATGGATTTTTAATCTAATTTGAAGGAAAGATTTCAAATTTAGAGACGAATCCACGTCATATTTCTAAACGTATTATTATTCGGGTTTTTCGCATTTATTGTGAGCATTTTACCTGTTTTGCTTAAACGCGCATTCAAAGTATATTTATATCCATCATAAGGATTGATCCATACACCTTGTCCAAACTCTTCATTTAGATTCAGCATTTTAAGATTACTCAGTACTTCCATACCAATAATCGGCTGATTTTTTAAAGCACCAGTACAAGGGGTGCATAGTGTAGGAATCGCCTCTTTGCCTTGAGGGTACATTTTCACAATGACAGCACTGTATTGTTCAGTTTTAGAATTACGTCTGATCACAATATCAGATAGATAAGAACCACTCCGTTCATCTACCACTTTCCAAGTACCGATCAATGGATCAGTAGGCATGGCGATTGCTGAAAATGAACTACTTAAGCCTAGGAGAAAGGCGAAACTACGAAAGAAATGAGAATTCATAAAATATATTACGTCTAAAGAGAAATGTGTGAGCGGTGAAATTAATCAAAATATTATTATATTATTATTGTAATTAAATTGTAATATCAAATATTTAGGGAGCAATTTTAGCTCCCTCTATTTTAACCTATACGATACAAACGTTCTTTGGGAAAGACAGCGGTAAAGGTTGAGCCTTCGTTTTCTTTGGAGCTAATTTCTAAATGGGCGCCATGTTGCATTAACACATGTTTGACAATTGCTAAGCCTAAACCTGTCCCCCCTGTCTGACGGCTACGTGCGCTGTCAACACGATAGAAGCGCTCAGTTAAACGGGGTAGATGTTTTGGATTAATGCCAATCCCATTATCTTGTACGGTAAAGTAAGCGTGATCGCCATCTTCATGCCAGCCAATCGTAATAATGCCACCTTTCGGTGTGTATTTAATTGCATTGGTGATTAAATTACTAAACGCACTGGCAATTTCCATATCAGAGCCGATTAAATCACAATGACTGTCGATATCTAAATTTAAAGTATGACCATAATCGAGATTATAAGCACGCGCATCATCAAATAATTGATTCATCAAATTTGCCATGTCAATAATTTGATTTTTAGCAACTTTTTTATTGTTCTCTAAATTGGATAAAAGCAATAAATCATTCACCAATGCATTCATGCGTTTGGTTTGTGATTGCATTTGAGTGAAAGCGCGTTTCCAGCGAGGAGTAATGTCATCTTGATCGATAAATGTTTCGATATAACCACTCAATACGGTGAGCGGTGTACGTAATTCATGAGAAATGTTGTCCACGAAGTCTTTACGCATTTGTTCAAGATTATGTACGCGAGTAGTGTCATATGCCACCAATAAGCGGCTTTCACCACCAAAACGAGTTAACTTGACTTGCACATATCGGTCTTCGTCCATTTGAGCCTGTAAACGGATACCATCAGGTGCTTGATCGATATGATTAAAATATTCAATAAAGCTGGGTTGACGCAAAATAGCCAGTAAATTACGTCCGCGATCTAAAGGATTGATGCCTAATAACTTTTCGGCAGCAGGGTTCCACCATTCAATCTGATGTTGGTCATCAATCAAAACGACAGCTTCCGCCAATGCAACCAGAGATGATTGAGCACGATCAATCAAACCTACCATTTCGGCTTGAACGATACGTTCTTGTCGCTGCGCTCGATAGACATTAAATAATAATGCACCCCAAATACCGCTTAGATTTGGGGGAACATCATAGGGACGATTTGAGATCCACTCATTGACTAAATACAGTGAGCGCAGTTGGAGTATAAAAAAAACGACAAACGCGACAAAAATACAGCTCCAAAAGTATCCAACCCCGAATCCAATTAAGCTCGCAATCAATAAGAAAAAAAGTAGCAGTCTTAGATCTTGTTTTGCAAACGTCCATAAATTGCTGTGACGGAAACGTTGATGTTCACGTGCCAATTCAGGGACGGGATAAGGTTCATACATAAAGGATTTTAACCTGCTGCTAAATCAGCTCGTGTAGAAAAACGATAGCCTGTGCCACGTACTGTTTGTACAAAACGATCTACGCCAAAAGGTTCTAAGACTTTGCGTAAACGACGGATATGCACGTCAATGGTACGATCTTCGATATAAACATTACCGCCCCAAACTTGATCCAGTAATTGTGCACGTGTATATGCACGTTCAGGGTGCGTCATAAAGAAAGCCAATAAACGATATTCGGTTGGACCCATATCGAGAATACTGTTCCCAAAGCTCACACGCTGGCTAACTGGATCAAGCATTAAGCCATTAGCATCAATGACTTTTTCTCCACTGAGCGCATTTGCACGACGTAATACGGCTTTGATACGAGAAACCAATTCACGTGTAGAGAATGGTTTGGTCATGTAATCATCTGCACCCGCATCTAGCCCTTGCACTTTATGGTCTTCTTCACCACGTGCTGTCAGCATGATGACAGGAATTTCAGCTAAGTTTTCATCACGTTTGAGACGACGGCATAGATCTACACCACTGACACCACCCGGTAGCATCCAATCCAGCAAAATAAGAGCAGGACGCTGATCGACGATAATCTGATGCGCTTGTTTTGCATCCTCAGCTTGTAAACATTGGAAGCCTGCCATATCCAAAGAGGTATGGATCATTTCGCGGATCGGTAGCTCATCATCGACAATTAAAATATAGTCATCTTTCACTGCGCAATACCCTTAAAATCTGTAACGGTGAACCGTTTTGTTGTTATGACAGGCTTATTACAAAGATTAATTATGACAATATCATTGCAAAAGAGTTAATAAAGTCGAATTTAGCAATAAATTGTGACAATTCTAAGGCAGAGTAGTGACCAAATAATGACAAGTTGTTTGCAAATAAAACAAATGAATTCATTTGTTTAATACCATCGAAACCTTTCTATTTTGTTCGTCACAAAACTGTAAAAGGATTTTAATTTTTTTGTGAGGTGGTTTCAATAAATGATAAAAACACAGCACAACAAGCAGATAACACATCTTCTAAGGGCTGTTTAAAACCTTCGGAAACCCAACGAATAATAATATGCGTCACATATCCATTTAAACCTGTTGCCATTAATGAAACTTCTTCATCACTTTGTGGCACATTTGGCATGGTAATCATCATGAATGCTTGAATAATACGATCAAATTGGGTCAAAGTTTCCTGAATCGTGGCTTGATTATGCAGGTCTTGAACCAACATGGCATCGATATAAATAATTCGTGCCATACGAGGGTCATCTTTAATTGCACTTAATAATGCGGATAAACCTGCCGTGACCATATTCTTAGGTTCAGGTGCAGCCATGAGCACAGCTTGGGTTAAACAATTTTGCATTTTGCCAATCATTTTTAAGAATACCGTTTGGAAAAGTTCCTCACTTTTCTTAAATGATTCATAAAAATAACGCTCAGTCAGCTTCGCCTCATTACAGACATCTTTGACAGTGACCGAAAAAAAACCCTGTGTACCATAGGTCGCAATGCCTGCTTCAATCAATTTTTCGCGGCGAGCTTCTTTGCGTTCAGTTAAAGAGAGACCTTTAAACTGGCGCTCTTTCGCTTCGGTATTATTTTTCTTGCGTGTCGCTAGATCTTCAGTTGCCATGGAAAAACCGTTCCCTAAAAAGTCTTTAAATCGTATGTCTAAGATTTATTTGCATTTTAAACAGGTCTTGCGAATTTATAATAACTAAATTTCGTAAAACTTATTTCATCGTGTCTAAACATCTTACGTCATGAAATGTAAATAGACCTAATATGACAAGCAATATGTTGGTTATTGCCATTTGTCTTAAAGCTGTAGTGTACTATATTGACAACCCGTATTGTCAAAATTATATTGGTTATAGCTTAAACTGCACATGATCAAGACAAATGTGTGCATATCATTCGAAATACAAAGGATAGGCAATGAAAAATTTTAAAAATAAAGTCGCAGCGATCACAGGTGCAGGTTCTGGGATTGGACAGCAATTGGCAATTTTATTGGCTAAACAAGGTTGCCATTTGTCATTGAGTGATATCAATGAGAAAGGATTAGCGCAAACTGTTGAGTTGGTAAAACAAAATCCAATCAAAGTAACGACCAAAGTTCTTGATGTTTCAAACCGTGAAGCGGTGAAGCAATGGGCGCAAGAAACTGTTCAAGATCATGGCTCAGTGAATATGATTTTTAATAACGCAGGTGTGGCACTTGGCTCAACTGTTGAAGGCGCAAGTTATGAAGATTTAGAGTGGATCGTCGGAATTAACTTCTGGGGCGTGGTTTACGGCACCAAAGAATTTTTACCATTCATTAAGCAAACCAAAGATGGTCATATCATCAATATCTCAAGTATTTTTGGTTTAACTTCGCAACCAACACAATCTGCATACAATGCAACAAAATTTGCGGTACGTGGTTTTACTGAATCATTACGTCAAGAACTTGATATTGAAAAGAGTGGCGTAAGTTCTCTTTGTGTACACCCAGGTGGTATCCGTACCAATATCGCAAAAGCGGCGAAAATGAATGACAGTTTAAAGAGCTTGGGCATGGATCCAAACAAATCGATCAAGCAGTTTGATAAATTCTTACGTACACCGCCAGAAGAAGCTGCACGTCAGATTTTAAATGCAGTGTTGAAAGATAAACGCCGTCTGTTAATTGGAACAGATGCGCGTATTGTGGATTCTTTCCAGCGTTTATTCCCAACGGGTTATCAACGTCTTGCAGCGATTGCAACGAAAATGATGTAAGTCTTGGCATCATGATAGAAAAAGCCATTCTTAGAGAATGGCTTTTTTATTTGAGGATCAAAGAAATTTTTAAATAAGGACTTTGATCTTGGTTTTCTTCCAAACGAACTGATAATAAGAGGCTTGTAATACACATAAGCACACAAAAGAAAGCGCGTAAGCAGTCCAAATGCCCGTTAAGCCCCATAACGAACTAAACCAATAGGCACAAGGAACTTCAATTAAAATAATAGTGAGAATATTAATCATCATTGGTACATTGACGGTTCCACTAGCTCGCATGATTGAAGCAAAAATAGCGCTCGCACCGAAGAATAAAATTGACCATAACACAATAAATAAGAGCTGCTGCCCAAGTTCAATGACGCTGTGATCGGTAATAAATAGAGCCATTAAATATTTGGAAAATAAGTAGGCTAAAGTGATCAAACTGCCCGTGAATATGACATTCATTCCCAAAGCGGTTCGTGTGACTTTGGCTAATAGTTCGGGTTTGCCTGCACCAATCGCTTGAGCGGCAAAAATAGAAGCCGCAATTGAAATAGAGAGGGCTGGAAATTGAATGTAGTTCAGAACTTGATTGACTGCGCCATATGCGGCAGTTGCGTGTGCGCCATAACGATTAACCAAACCAATAATGACTAAGCCTGCCAATGAAGTTGTCACCATTTGGATGCCTGTTGGGATACCAAGCTTTAAGATTAGTTTGCTTAGGTTGCTATCGTGACGAATACTTTTCAATAGACGGGCATCTATTTTCAGTGGATGGTTCTTATAATTGAGATAGAAGCTCAGAAAAATAAGGACTGCGGCATATCCCATGATTGTTGCAACAGCAGGCGCGACAATGCCTAGAGCAGGGAATCCAAAATAGCCTTTGAGCAAAACAGGCGTGACCGTCAAACCAATCAGACTGGTTAGGCTCAATGCAATTAGAGGGGTAACACTATCACCGACACCGCGTAAAATCGAAGTATAAATAATATAGACAAACAATAATGGACTACCCACCAGCATCCATCGAACATAGGGCAGAGAGAGGTGCATGACTTTAGGATCTGTACCTAATAATTGCAAAATATGCTCGGCAAAGCTCCAACCTAAAACAGCAATAATGCTGCCACCAATCAAGGTCATAAATAGGGTAGAGCCAATCACACTTCTGACTTTTTCAAGATTTTGCGCACCCCATGCCTGTCCAATCAGTACAGTCGTTCCCGCGGAGATCCCGATCACAAATGCCAATAAAAAGAAAAGAATTGGGAAGAATACAGACACCGCAGCAATCGCATCTACTCCCATCATTTGTCCGACAAAGATGGTATTAATCGTTCCTGATAAGTTCTGTAAAATGTTGGTGGCAATCAAGGGAACCAGAAAAACAAAAAATGTTTTCCAGAGATTGGGTTGCATGACCAAAGGTTGGCGGGGTGTCATTCTATTTCCTTCACGCTTCGCCCAGAAACGTTTCTATTTTTCCACCATACCATCATCGGTCATATTGACGTCATGATTGTTCGGTTTATTTTTGTTGATCAACACTCTGCAAGGATTGCTCCTGCACGTTGTAAAGTCTGATCAGTTTTGGCAAAGCAGAATCGAATCAGGCGTAGTGACTCGGGCGCTTGTTGATAAAAAACGGAAATAGGAATCGCGACAATTTTGTGTTGCTCTGCGAGGAATTGGCACATTTCCACATCATTCAAGTCAGGGCGAATCGCACTATAATCGAGATTTTGGAAATAAGTGCCTTGTGATGGAATAAATTGGAAACGTGAGTTTTGAATTTGGGTATTAAAAAGATCCCGTTTTGCCTGATAAAAGTTCGGGAGTTCCTGAACGTGCTCAGGATGTTGCTGCATATAGTTCGCTAATGCTATTTGGCAAGGTGTGGTGCCGCAGAAATTGGCAAATTGATATATTTGACGAAACAAACGCATTAAATGTGGTGCTGCAACGCAATAACCCGTTTTCCAACCTGTGACATGATAACTTTTGCCAAAAGAACCGATTACATAACTGCGTTCACGTAATTCGGGGAATTGCAGTGCACTAAAATGTTTTTGTCCATCAAAAACGAGATGTTCATAGACCTCATCAGAGAGCACAACGATATTTTTATCTTGAATGAGTTCAATCAGTTGATGCCAGTCTTGTTCTGACCAAATCGCACCAGTCGGATTATGCGGTGTATTGACGATAATCATGCGAGTTTTTGCATTGATACAATCTTTAACTTTTTGCCAATTCACCTGAAATGTTGGTACCTCTAAATGAATATGAACGGATTTCCCCCCTGCCAGTTGTACTGCAGGGGCATAGCTGTCATAGCTCGGGTCAAAAATAATAACTTCATCATCTGCATGGATACAGGCTTGAATGGCACAAAAAATCGCAATGGTTGCGCCAGGGGTAATGGTGATTTCGGTGACAGGATCGAGTTGCAGTTGATCTCGTTGTAAAAACTGTTTGGCCAGTTGTTCTCTGAGTACTAAAACACCATCTCCCGCAGGGTATTGGTTATAACCTGAAAGCGTGGCTTGGCTCAGCGCTTCAAGCAATGCAGGTGGAGCAGGGAAATCGGGGAAGCCTTGAGACAGATTCAGTGCATTCAGTCGTTGTGCGAGTTCAGTCATCACGCTAAAAATAGTCACGCCTTGGCTTGGAAGTTTTGACTGAAGCTGCAACATTGTTTTTAACCTGATTGACGTTTTGTTTTGCCGTGATTGTATAGTGAAAAGTGATGCCTGACCAAGTTATTGTGATTAAGGTAAATGTTGAATTTTGCCGTTAATCGACTGAAAAAGGTGTCTTATGTCAGGAAAAAGCAGGTAATTGTGTCTGAATAAAAACAATAGTGACGGAATTGGTCATTTTTTATTGAAAATTGTCTAAAAAATTGTTGTTTTTCATGATGATACGCTATTTTAGTTGCTGCTGTAAAGCGCTATAATTTCTATCGAGGGGTTCAATTAAATACCAATTATCGTGAAATGGGACATAGAGTAATGGACAGTTTCGATCTAAAAATACGCTACCCACATCATATTGATTTAAAAGATGTAGAGCAGCTTGAGGCACTGAATACCATTGGGGTATTAACTCGTTTTGATAAAATGGGCTGGAAAAAACAATTAAGCCGTTGGCTGCAGCTTGATGGTGCTAGCCCAACGTTTACCATTACCGATGAAAAGACAGAACAGACCATAGAAATCGTATTGAATACCTACGGATCATCTCAGGAACTTAACTTTATCGTCAAGACAGACATTCCAGTGGTTGTCCCTAAAAAACAAATATTTGGATTGGTTACACGACAGGCGAAAGAAAAAGTTCATTTTAAACAACTTTCATTGGTACAAGTGAAAGCCTATCTAACTGCATTTTTAAAACAAGATACAGATACTTTGATTCGTTATTATCAAGAAAGTAAACAGCAACTGGCGCAATCTGCATAACGATGAGGAGCAAATTCCCCCATCGTTCTGTTGCTATTTACAAAACATTTTCAACAATGGCACGAATGATACCCAGCGCCAAACCAATAAACGCCCCGACAATCACGCCATTGACACGGATCATGTGTAAGTCACCACCGACCTCACTTTCGATTTTGGCAATCATTTCGCGTGAATCCCACTCGTGGATACGTTCGCTGATATAACGGATGATCTTGTCGCTGTATTGCTCACTGAAATTAGTCGCTAAGCCGACCATTTTCTCATTCAATACTTGACGTACTTTTTCATTCTGAATCAGGCTTTCACCAAGCTGTTGTAATGCCGCCTGTAAATTCGTTGCAATACCAGAATCTGCCTGCATTAAATCCGTTTTAATCGCATCACATAAAATTGCCACAGCACCACTAATAAAGTTCAGCACCTGTGGACTGTCCAGCACATCATCCTTGCTCTGATTTAAGCGCTTGCTGGCTTCACTGTTGCTGTCCGCAAGCTGCAACATCAGATTATGCGTGGTGGTTTCAATGTCCTGCCGCCACGGATGTTCAGGGTTGGCCAACATCGATTCAACTTTTTCAATCAGTGAGTCAATTGTCCGTTGTTGCACATCAATCCCAATCCAGCTTGCGCCTTTGGCTAGTTTCCAAACACCTAATTCTTGGAACAGTTTACGTGATAGATCTCGTGCCTTTTCAGGATGAGAGACCATCCACTCATGCGCCAGATCAAGACCGCGTTGTAATACATCTTGATGGAAGTCATTTTCCAAAACAGCACGTAACATTTCACTGGCGAGTTTATTGATTTTGGTACTGCGTACCCATTGCACACTATTGTTTTGCACAAAGTGGGCAATTTGATCTTGGCTCACAAATTCAAAAATTTTCGGTACAGTATGTTGAATCATCTGTACGACTTGTTGGTTATTTTGAGGGTTGGCTAGCCATTGACCGACGGCCAAACTGAGGTCAGCATTTTTTAAACTGCGTTCAACAATTTGAGGAGATAAAAAGTTTTCTTGTACAAAACGCCCCATTGATTCTGCAATACGCGCTTTATTCCGTGGAATGATTTCGGTATGGTCACGCAATAGTTTGGGTAAAGGCATTTTTCCAAAAGGATTGCGGAAAAGTACAGTGACAGCGTACCAATCAGCCAGCCCACCAACTACACCTGCTTCCGCACCTAACATAAAAATATGAATGACCCATTTATATTCAGGTAAAAAATGCGCCGCGACCATTAAGCCAATCCATGCTACAACCGCAATGATCAATGCCATAGTGGCGAAGTACTTACTTCTTTGCAGGCTCGGTACGTGAATTTCTTCGACTGAATTCATTGAGTCATCCTTATCAATTTACTTTTTGTTTTGAGGTGGCGCAGGGGGCTGCAACACGTCTCCTGTTGGACTCAATCCGTATTTTTGCCCTAATGATTGCAAAATAAGCTGCGCATCAAAAGCATCAGGTGATTGCTGCTGAGTCTGAAAACACTCGATAGTATACGACACTTGGATTGGATCAAGATTGACCACTTGAGGCATATCATAGAATGGGTCAGGCCAAAAGGCAGGATGTCGGCGATAATAACCATATGGGTAATAAGAGGGTGTCGGATAAATCACGGCTTGGCGTTGCGTTTTATGTCGTGCGTTACTTGGATCATCAACAACAGTAAAATAACGGAAACCGTTTTTGACTGTAGTTTGTGCAGCTTTGAGTAAAGTAATTTCCTCTGCTGTACCATAACTCAAATTATTATCTGCTTGGAAACCAATGCGGTAAGTTTTGTTATTCAATGGATAAGCGGTGAATTGACCCAGTTGATCGAAGGTTTTGGGTTTTGATGGAACAGTTGCACATCCTGCCAGTGTTAATGTAACAAGGAGAGGGGCACATATGAATAAAGATTTCATTTTGCAATTCCTATGTTCAATATCTCAGGAGACGAGAGACTTAAAAGCTGCTATTCGGTTCTGTTAAAAAGGTCAGTTCTTCAGATGTCGAGCTTCGACCTAAGATGGCATTGCGATGTGGATAACGACCAAAACGGTCAATAATCACTTTATGCTTTTTTTCAAAGCTCAAATTAATTTCGTTCCCTAAACGTTGGAACAGTTTTAAAGCAAACTCGTGCATTAATTTAGATTCACTATGCATAAATGGCATATATAAAAATGAGCGTTGTTCGGGATTCAGTTGAGCATCGAGTTGTAAACTAATTGCTTCTTGAGCAAGCATCAATGCCATGCAGTCATAGGCAAAAGCTTGCGCTTGATCACGATATAGGTTGCGAGAAAATTGATCCAACACAATGATTTCGGCTAAACGACCTTCTGGTGTGTGTCGCCAAGACCAAAGCTCTGCTTGGGTCGCTTGATGGTGAATTATTTGAAATTGGTCGCGAATTTTTGCATCAAATTCATCACTTTTGGCAAACCAAAGCGAGCGATGCTCAGGGTCAAACCAGAAGTTAATAATGTCCTGCGCTTGCATAGTTCAGTATCCATCGGAAGATTTATTTTTTAATAAAATCACAATTTCAGCATGTCTTATATAACAAGATTGTGATAAAAATTGCCAAACTAAATCAGATGACTAGATCACAATTGTCGTTATAATTGGCAGAATAACCAAGTCGCGACCATTTATGTGGTTGGCTGATCTTAAATAAGCGAGCATATAAATTATGAATCAACCCAGCATACATTCTTCCTCTGTGATACCGACTTATGTAGATGCTTCGCTATTAAAGGGGATGCTACGCGGCATTGAACGCGAAAGTTTACGTATGCAAAGCAATGGATTTTTATCACAAAAAAATCATCCTGAAGCTTTAGGTTCTGCACTAACACATCCACATATTACGACAGATTATTCAGAAGCATTGATGGAGTTTATTACTACACCGAAAACAACCATCGCGGCTGCATTAGATGAATTAAGAGATATTCATAGCGTGGTACATCAGCAGCTAGAAGAAGGCGAAAGATTATGGCCACTGTCCATGCCGTGTATGTTGGATGATAATGAAGAAAATATTCGATTAGCACAGTACGGCACTTCTAATATTGGCCGCTTTAAAACCTTATACCGTCATGGTTTAGGTGTACGTTATGGCCGCCGTATGCAAACCATTTCTGGCGTGCATTACAACTTATCTTTCCCGGATCAATTGTTTGCAGTATTGCAACAACATGAAACCAAGCCAGAATTAAAACAACTCAGTTTGCAGGATTATCGTAGCCATCGTTATTTTGGCCTGATTCGGAACTTTATCCGACTTACCCCTTTAGTGATGTATCTGTTGGGTGCAAGCCCATCGGTCTGCCGCTGTTTCCTAACAGGCCGTGAACATCATCTACAGCCACTGGTCAAGGGCACTCTCTATTTACCTGAGGCAACTGCCTTACGCATGGGGCGTTTGGGCTACCAAAATTCAGCACAAAAAGAATTGGGCATTCATTATAACGATCTACACGATTATCTTGATGGATTGCAAAAAGCGGTACATACCCCTTATCCTGAATTTACCGATTTAGGTTTAAATGATGAACAGGGTGAGCCGATTCAAATCAATGATCACGTGCTCCAAATCGAAAATGAATACTACAGTCTAGTTCGTCCGAAACAAGTACCACAAGCAGGTGAAACCCCATCACAAGCATTGAAGAATCGTGGTGTTGGCTATGTAGAATTACGTGCCGTAGATGTGAACCCTTATAGTGCGATTGGAATTGATGAAATTTCAGCGGGTTTTCTTGAAAGTTTAGCATTGTATTGTTTATTAAATGACAGTCCTGATTTATTTGCCGATGAACAGGAACAGATTGATCATAATCAAACTGAAGTGGTCAATCGTGGACGTGCAGTAGATGCTAAAATTATAGAAGGTGAAACAATAGTTTCACTGCATGATTGGGCACAACGTCATTTAAATGCGATTCAAGACTGCGCTACTTTGTTAGATCAAATGGATGGTTCAGAGTTATATTCTGAGGCAATCCAAGTGATGCAGCAGCGTTTAGATCATGTTGAGAATACGCTTTCCGCGCATGTGATTAAAGATACTTTGGATAATGGTGGGACATGGAGCTTCGGGAGTGTCATGGCTCAACAACATGTCAATCGTTATGAACAACATCAATTGAGTGCAGAAAGAGAACAATATTTTGCAGAATTAGCGCAAACATCGTTGCAAAAACAGGCGCAACTTGAACAAGATAACGACATCAGCTTTGAACAATATCTTGCGCAATACCGTTAAAATTTTAGAGGACTTCCCATGCGATGGACTTACCGCTTAGTTAGTGCATTATTGGTACTAACGAGTATTATTGGTATCTCGTTTGCGTTGTATTTAGAACATGTGCAAGGTTTAGAGCCTTGCCCACTGTGTATTTTCCAACGTATTGGCTTAATTGGAATGGGATTGATTGCGTTAGTCGCATTTATTCATAATCCGATTTCAAATGGTTTTAAACGTTTTTATGCACTATTAGCAACCTTATCCATCGGTTGGTCAGTGGGCGTGGCATCTCGTCATGTTTGGCTACAGCATTTACCACCTGATAAGGTGCCAAGTTGTGGTCCAGGCTTGGACTATTTAGTTGATGCATTGCCAATGAAAGCGGTATTTCAGGAAGTGCTTTCAGGTTCAGGCGAATGTGCAGCAATAGATTGGACTTTCTTAGGACAATCTCTACCCGTGTGGTCGTTGCTGTATTTTAGTTTGATCTTATTGGTTTGTTTATGGCAGTTGTTTAGACATTATAGTGTTGCTAAATAATAAAAAAGCCAACGATACGTTGGCTTTTTTATTAGATCAAGAAGACTGACATCAGGTTTCTACGATGCCATCTAAATCATCAAAAGTATAATTATTCGGAACATTGATTAAATGTGTTTGAATACCTTCCTCAACGACTTCGTCAACATCGGGATATAACCAACGTGTAATCTGTTCAGCAACACTCGAATGGTACTGAATTTCAAAATGGTTTAAACCATAGAATACGGCTTTATGGGTTTCTGGTAATTTAAGTTGGAAGCGTGGATTTTGATGTTCACCTAGCGCACTTTCCACACTGACCAAATAATCGCCAATGACAGAGAGTGCTTTATTACGCAATTTCTCAAATTCTAAAGTACCTGCGATTAAGAAGGTATTGATATGAGAGGGTAATGGTGCAGGTTTACGATTATCATCAGCAAAGCCAATACGTGCATTATTATGTTCCCAATCGTCATCTCGAACACTGCCATGACGCAAATCTAAAATACCATTACTACGAATGTTGATCAGTTGACCAATTAAGCTAATAAAAGGGAACGCGCCCAATTTATCCTGCAAAATAAAACCAAAGCGTTCTAGCGCCGCACCATGATGTGGCGAACCAATACAAACTAAATTCTCAACCATATGCACCCATTGATAGAGATTCTGTTTGCCATAAAATAGGGCACTACGAGAAACCAAGCCACCCATACTATGTCCGATTAAATCAATGCTGGTGATTCTTGGATTTCGTTGTACTAAATCTTCAAGTACATTGGCAAAGCTTCGACCATTTGCAGAAATACGACGCCCTGTATTGTAGTTCAGATATAACATGGTGTTGTTGTCCCGTTGCGCAAGCAGACGTTCACCAATTCCACCATAACGGCTATTTGACCAGCTAAGATGATTCATACACAGACCATGTGTAAGAATGACAATACGACCAGTTAATTCACCTTGTTGTAATGATCCATAATGATCATAAAGCACCATAGGTAAAGCCATTGGGTTGTGTTGTTTTAAGAAAAAGTCTCCAAAAATCCCGTTTAATGCACCCACCACGAAATGCAGTGTTGGTGTCAGGGGTTTATCATGCAGCACAGGGAATTTTTCAATAATATGACGTAAACTTGGTGCAAGAAAACTGCTACCGTACTTCTGTAATGTGTCATAAGAAAATTGATAAAATTTTTGTAACTGTGGAAGTTTCTGTAAATTTTTAGCTTTTTGTGCGCTTAAACCAAGTGTTGTCCGTAACACTTCTGTTTGCACTAATTGCACCAATTCGTGAACACCACTTAAGCTCGTGCTCACAACTTGCGCCAAACCTTCCAAAACATCTGCCTGACTCGGGGGTGTACTGTCCCATTTGCAGTAGGTTTCATGCAGAGGCGTTAAACTTGGCATATTGATTTCCCCATCCTTGATATATACCGAAGGTTTGAAGTAATTGACTTAATATTCTTTAGATAAACTACAACAAACGCTTACATCTTATGTGTTTCATAAGTAATTTTTTTAGAATACTGATGAACGGAGTGCACTATCGTTTTTTGTGTCAGACAATATCAAGCTTAAATGTAATTTATATTGTTATTTATTTATCTATTAACCTAAATAATGTGATTTATTTGATAATAAGTCAAGCTGTTGTCTATTATGGTGCGTATGCAAATTATTTATTTACATGGCTTTCAAAGCAGCCCCATGTCAAAAAAGGGGCAACAATTAGAACAATATTGCACAAATGTTGAGCATGCTGATGTGCATTTACCTGATTTGAATAAACCGCCTGAACACGTTTTAAGAGATATTTCTAAGCTGATTGAAAGTTTACCAATCGATCAAGTGAGATTGGTTGGAAGTAGCTTAGGGGGATTCTATGCGACATATCTTGTCGCAAAATATGGATGCCCTGCTGTACTGATTAATCCTGCTATGCAACCATGGCAGTTATTCGAAGATTTATTCGGGATTGAACAAATCCCACTCAAAGTCACTGATTCATGGACACTCGATGCCGACCAATTGCAGCAATTACAATCAATTGCTGACACGAAGTTAAAGCATGCTGATAAAATTCTTGTACTGTTGCAACGAGGTGACGAAGTCTTGGATTATCGTCAAGCACAACGTTATTATAATGCAGCACAGCCATCTGCATTGATTTTAACCGACGCTGATGGTAATCATGCAATGGATGATTTTGAAGAAAAATTACCTTTCGTACTCCGATTTTTATCGACAGCCCTCTAATAAGGAAGTCAGACCCAGTGACACAATACACGGCACAATCCCTTGAAGTTCTTTCAGGTTTAGATCCTGTTCGTCGTCGTCCCGGTATGTATACCGATACCTCACGTCCAAACCATTTGGCGCAAGAGGTGATTGACAATGCGGTGGATGAAGCACTTGCAGGACATGCCAATCAAATTTGTGTCACGGTCTATGAAGATGGTTCATTGTCAGTCGAAGATAATGGACGAGGTATGCCAGTCGATATTCATCCTGAATATGGACAAAGTGGTATCGAAATTATTTTGACCAAATTACATGCAGGCGGAAAATTCAGTACCGATAATTACCAATTTTCTGGTGGTTTACATGGTGTCGGTATTTCTGTCGTGAATGCTTTATCAACACGCGTTGAGGTTGCGGTACAACGCCAAGGTAACTTGTATCAAATGGCGTTTGAACAAGGTGAACCTGTTGCACCATTATCGGTGTTAGAAGGTAAAGTTGCGAAACGTGCGACAGGAACAACCGTTCGCTTTTGGCCAGAAGCAAAATACTTTGATAGTCCAAAATTTGCACTAAAAGCATTGAAGCATAATTTGAAAGCTAAAGCCGTTTTAGCGGCGGGCTTAAAAATTATTTATGACGATAAAATCAATAATGAAAAAATTGAATGGCAGTTTGAAAATGGTCTAGTCGACTATTTAATGGATGAACTTGAGGATCGAGAGATTCTACCTGATCCTGCCTTTGTCAGTAGTGGACAAGCAGAGCGAGCAGCTTGTGAATTTGCGATCTGTTGGAATGTCGAGGGTGGTGAACAAATACAAGAAAGTTACGTCAACCTGATTCCAACTGCACAAGGTGGTACGCATGTCAATGGATTGCGTTCAGGGGTCACGGAGGCGTTACGAGAGTTCTGTGAATTACGTAATTTATTACCACGTAATATGAAACTTTCGGCAGAAGATGTTTGGGATGGGGTCAATTTCATTCTATCGCTGAAATTCCAAGAACCTCAATTTTCGGGGCAGACCAAAGAGCGCTTATCCAGTCGTGAAGCCTCCAATATTGTGCTGAATATTGCCAAAGATGCCTTTGCTTTATGGTTAAACCAACATGCTGAGATTGCAACGCAGTTAGCTGAAATGGCAATTGCTAAAGCTGGGCGTCGCTTAAAAGCAGCGAAAAAAGTGGAGCGTAAAAAGATCGTCTCTGGTCCTGCGTTACCTGGAAAACTGGCTGATTGTGTCGGTTTAACGCGTGAAGACAGTGAGTTGTTTATTGTCGAAGGGGATTCGGCAGGTGGAAGTGCTAAACAAGCGCGTGACAAGAATTTCCAAGCGATTATGCCGATTCGTGGAAAAATTCTAAATACATGGGAAGTATCTTCGGATGAGGTGCTCGCTTCTCAAGAGGTACATGATATTGCGATTGCCATAGGGGTTGATCCGGGTAGCGATGATCTCTCTGAATTGCGTTATGGGAAAATCTGTATTCTTGCCGACGCAGACTCTGATGGTCTACATATCGCGACATTACTCTGTGCCTTGTTTGTGAAACATTTCCCGACTTTAGTTGAAGATGGTCATTTGTTTGTCGCAATGCCACCACTGTATCGTATTGATATTGGTAAAGATGTTTATTATGCGCTAGATGATAGTGAACTCGAAAGCATTTTGAAAAAAGTGAAAGGTAATAAAAATCCGCAAATCACTCGATTTAAAGGATTGGGTGAGATGAATGCGAGTCAATTGCGTGAAACCACAATGGACCCAAATACGCGCCGTTTAGTCCAACTTGATTTGGATGATGCGCATTTTACCGCAGGGTTATTAGATAAATTGCTGGCAAAAAAACGTTCGAGTGATCGTAAGCATTGGTTAGAACAGAAAGGTAATTTAGCGGATATTGTGGTTTAAACGATTAGTTAAATGGATGAGTCAGCCAAGCTTGCATGCTTGGCTTTTCTTTATCTAGGGTCTAGCCATATTTAGGATAAATTAATCTGCATCATTTTAGTTCATCTCGTTCTTTTTGTATGCAATGTTGTATACAAGATTGGATTCTTATTTGTTTTATTTAATAAATATTAAAATAAAACAATAGCTTAAATTGTTGGCATAAAAATTGAATAACTCCACTCAGTAAAAATCAAAAGATCAATCTGTGGAGAACAAAGATGCAAAACAAATTAATGTCAATGTCCGTTCTTATGGCAGCGATGATGGGGGTAGGACTGGTCGGTTGTTCTAAACCAGCCGAAAAAACAGAAGCAGCAAAAACAGAAACCAAGGCGGCAGCACCAGCCGCAAGTGGTGACACCATTAAGGTGGGGATTTTACATTCACTCTCTGGCACGATGGCAATTTCTGAGACCTCTCTGAAAGATACTGCATTGATGACCATTAATGAAATCAATGCCAATGGCGGGGTGATGGGTAAAAAACTCGAACCTGTCATTGTTGACCCAGCATCAGATTGGCCGCTATTTGCTGAAAAAGCACGTCAGTTAATTACTCAGGACAAAGTTGCCGTTATTTTCGGTTGCTGGACATCAGTATCACGTAAGTCGGTGCTTCCTGTGGTTGAAGAGTTAAATGGTTTATTGTTCTATCCAGTGCAATATGAAGGTCAGGAACAATCAAAAAATATTTTCTATACAGGTGCAGCGCCGAACCAACAAGCCATTCCTGCGGTGGAATATTTAATGGGTGATGAGGGCGGTAAAGCACAACGTTTTGTTTTACTCGGTACAGATTACGTCTACCCACGCACCACCAATAAAATCCTGCGTGCTTTCCTGAAGTCTAAAGGTGTTGCCGATGCAGACATCATGGAAGAGTACACACCGTTTGGTCATAGCAACTACCAAACTATTGTTGCCAATATCAAGAAATTCTCCGCAGGTAAAAAGACTGCGGTGATCTCCACCATCAATGGCGATTCCAATGTTCCTTTCTATCGTGAGTTAGGCAACCAAGGTATTAAAGCGGCTGATATTCCAGTGATGGCTTTCTCAGTTGGTGAAGAAGAGTTACGTGGTATTGATACCAAGCCATTAGTAGGTCATTTAGCGGCATGGAACTATTTCATGTCAGTTAAAAATCCGAAAAACACCGAGTTTGTGAATAAATTCAAACAGTATGCAGTGGAATACAAGCTTCCAAATGCCGATAAAGTTGTGACCAACGATCCGATGGAAGCGACTTATGTTGGCATCAATATGTGGAAACAAGCGGTCGAAAAGGCAGGTACTACTGAGGTTGATAAAGTTCGTGATGCAATGGCAGGTCAAACATTTGCAGCACCATCGGGTTATACCCTCAAAATGGATGAAACCAATCACCATTTACATAAGCCTGTGATGATTGGGCAAATTCGTGGTGATGGGCAATTTGATGTGGTTTATAAAACGCCTCAAACCATCAAAGCTGAGCCTTGGAGCCCATACATTCCTAAATAATTTTCCTATGCAACTTGCTGTTTCGGCAGCAGGTTTTTCTTAGTTTTATTTCTGATTGATTGGTTTAAATAGAAAATATAAGGGGGAGTCTTATGGCGAAACACTATGTTTTGGCAATGCTCTGCATCATGGCACAGATCATGTTTAATCCTGCATGGGCAGAAGTTACCTCACCAACAACCGTGACGTCTACAACTTCTCAGGATGCCATCCAAACTTTTGTTAAATCCGACTTTACCGCTCGTCGTGCCATGTTGAATCAATGGCCAGCGAGTATTGAGCAACTGGATCAATTGGTCGCGTATATTGATCAAAATGAGTTATATACCGATAGTTCAGGTCATACTTACATTTTAAAAAACGATGAAAAATTATTAAGTTATCCGCAATTGCAAGCCATCGACACTTGGCCCTCAGATTTATCTCAAGTGACGCTGGTCAATACTTTACGTAAGGCACTGAACTTTGGACAAGCCAAAG
This sequence comes from Acinetobacter sp. WCHA39, assembly GCF_002165385.1. Lineage (NCBI taxonomy): Bacteria > Pseudomonadati > Pseudomonadota > Gammaproteobacteria > Moraxellales > Moraxellaceae > Acinetobacter > Acinetobacter sp. WCHA39. The sequence continues at coordinate 16,007 of NZ_NHRP01000013.1, read as the reverse complement.
TTAAATTGAATTCTGACGATGCAGCACAACGTTTAGCTGCGGTGGACATTTTAGAAAATAATTTAGATGAGCTCGATGTAGCAACGATCAAACAACTCTATCTCAATGAAAAAAGTGAAGCGGTTAAAGCACGTTTGGCACAACTGAAAGCACGTTTAGATTTTAATAGCTCAGATGAGTTTACTAAGATCGAAGCGACCAAAGTTTTAGGGGATTCGAATCGTCCCGATGTATTGGCGTTGATCAACCAAAGCTTAGAACAGCCACAAAGTAATCCTGCATTAAAAGCAGCTTTGCTTGAAGCACAAAATAAAATTAAAACGCGCATTCAAATCAGTGAATGGTCAGGGCATGTATTTTCAGGTCTCAGTACTGCCAGTATTTTACTTTTAGCAGCGCTTGGTCTTGCAATCACCTATGGTTTGCTTGGTGTCATCAATATGGCACATGGTGAACTCATCATGATCGGTGCTTATACCACTTACGTCATTCAAAGTTTTTTTAAAACGCACTTTGCAGGCTTGGTTGATTGGTATTTATTGGCAGCGATTCCTGCTGCATTTCTGGTGAGTGCACTGATTGGCATGTTGATTGAACGCACGGTGATTCGCCCGTTGTATGGTCGCCAACTAGAAACATTATTGGCAACCTTTGGTGTGAGCTTAATCTTGATGCAATCGGTTCGGATGATCTTTGGCGCACAGAATGTTGAGGTGTCGAATGTCGCATGGCTCAGTGGTGGTATTGCCCTGACGCCAAGCCTGATGTTGCCATATAACCGTATTGCGATTATTGGTTTTACTGTGGCGGTCTTACTGCTTCTAGTTTTCTTATTAAACAAAACCCGTTTTGGATTATTTGTTCGTGCTGTGACACAAAACCGTCAAATGGCGCGTGCCGTGGGCATTCGATCTGCACGTATCGATATGCTGGCATTTGGCTTAGGTTCAGGTTTGGCTGGATTGGCAGGTTGTGCGCTAGCACAAGTCGGCAATGTTGGCCCTGATCTCGGGCAAAACTACATTATTGATGCCTTCCTTGTTGTTGTGGTTGGCGGCGTGGGGCAAGTGTGGGGTGCGGTACTTGCAGCCTTAGGTTTAGGGATTAGCGGTACAGTTTTGGAGATTGGTTTAGGTGCGGTTTTAGCAAAAATTATTCTCTTGGTTCTTGTGATTTTGTTTATCCAAAAGCGTCCACAAGGTTTGTTTGCCATCAAAGGTCGTTTCGTGGAGTAAGCCAATGAAAATCACTTCTTTATTTGCAGATAAACCGTATAGCGCAATCGCGATTGCCATTTGTTTTGCGGTGTTACTGGCTTTGCCGTGGTTGCATTTGTTATCCCCTGATTCGGCATTTTATCTGTCAGCGTATTGGATTACGTTGATTGGCAAAATCATGTGCTTGGCTTTGGTCGCGTTGGCATTGGATTTAGTGTGGGGCTATGCGGGGATTTTAAGCTTGGGGCACGGTTTATATTTCGCCCTCGGTGGTTACGCCTTTGGCATGTATTTGATGCGCGAATCCGCAGGCGATGGCTTACCTGATTTTATGCGGTTCCTCAGTTGGACGGAACTCCCTTGGTATTGGGTGGGCACTGAGCATTTTGCTTGGGCGATGATTTTGGTTTTATCTGTGCCTGCCTTAGTTGCCTTTATTTTTGGTTTCTTTGCTTTCCGCTCCAAAATCAAGGGTGTGTATTTCTCAATTATTACCCAAGCCATGACCTTTGCAGCGGCACTCTTGTTCTTCCGCAATGAGACAGGTTTTGGTGGTAACAATGGCTTCACGGGTTTTAAAACCTTACTCGGTTTTGATATCACTTCTGCGCCGATGCGTGCCACTTTATGTTTTGTCACCGCTTTGGTTTTGATGCTGTGCTTTATCGGCTTACGTCAACTGATGAATCGTCCTTATGGTCGAGTTCTTGGCGCGATTCGTGATAGTGAAAACCGCTTGCAATATTTGGGCTATCGCACACTCTGGTACAAGCTTTCAGCATGGGTGCTATCGGCAGTGATTGCAGGTATCGCAGGGGCGTTGTATGTGCCACAGGTTGGCATTATTAACCCAAGTGAAATGAATCCAGTCAACTCGATTGAAATGGCAGTGTGGGTTGCCGCAGGTGGTCGTGGCACATTGATTGGACCGATTCTTGGTGCAGGTTTAATCAATGCTGTGAAGACTTATTTCACAGTTGCAGCACCAGAAGCATGGTTATTGATCTTAGGTGCTCTATTTATCGTGGTGACGATTTTCTTACCGAAAGGTGTGATTGGTTTATTTGACCGTTTTAAAAAGGAGAGCAATTAAATGAGTGATTTATTCGTAGACTCTGCTCAACATGGCGGTCAACTCGGCGAGGGTTATGGACGCGCCAAAACTGAGGGCGCAGACTTTAGTCATGGGATTGCCTTGTATTTAGAAAAAGTCAGTGTGTGGTTTGATTCGTTTCGCGCTCTCAATGATTTATCACTGTACATCGCTGAAGGTGAATTACGCTGCATCATTGGACCAAATGGTGCGGGTAAAACCACACTAATGGACGTGATCACAGGTAAAACTCGTCCGACTACTGGCACGGCATTTTTTGGACAAAACTATGATCTTGCCAAAATGGGCACAGAGGAAATTGCGGAAGCTGGGATTGGGCGCAAATTTCAGAAACCAACAGTATTTGAAAATTTTACAGTCATGGAGAATTTACTACTCGCTGCACCACGAGATAAGCGAGTGAAAAAGAGCTTGTTTAGCCGACTTGATCCAGAAGCACAATTGGCATTGGATGAAAGTTTAGAGCAAATCCGTTTAAAGGAATTTGTAAAAAAGCCCGCAGGATTATTGTCCCATGGTCAAAAGCAGTGGCTAGAAATCGGCATGCTATTGATGCAACGTCCGAAGCTGATTTTATTGGATGAACCTGTGGCAGGAATGACCGATGCAGAAACAGAACGCACGGCTGAACTGTGTTTGGAATTGAAAAAAAATCATACGCTTGTGGTCGTAGAACATGACATGAGCTTTATTGACACCATCAGCGAAAAAGTTACGGTATTAGCACAGGGTGCAATCTTGGCAGAAGGCACATTGGCAGAGGTACAAGCCAATGAAGATGTGATTGAAAAGTATTTGGGACGCTAGGAGACTGCCATGTTAGAAGTGAAAGAAGTTAACCAGTTTTATGGTGGCAGTCATATTCTGCGTGACGTGTCTTTATCTGCGCCTGTGGGGGAGTGCAGTGTTGTTTTAGGGCGTAATGGCGTCGGCAAAACCACTTTGCTGAAATGCTTGATGGGGATTCTCCCGATTAAATCAGGACAGATTTTGTTAGATGGTAAAGATATTGCCAAGATGTCGCCTGAACAACGGGTGCGTGCTGGCTTGGCCTATGTACCGCAAGGACGAGATATTTTTTCAACTTTGACGGTAGAGGAAAATATTTTAATTGGTATGGCGAAATTTTCAGGTGCAAAAACGCGGAAAGTACCGAGTCATCTCTACGAAATTTTTCCGGTCTTGGATGAAATGAAGCATCGCCGTGGTGGAGATTTGTCAGGTGGTCAGCAGCAGCAGCTTGCGATTGCTCGAGCGTTGGCTTCTGAGCCGAGTGTCCTGATTTTGGATGAGCCAACTGAGGGGATTCAGCCTTCGATCATCAAAGACATTGGTCGAGTGATTCGTAAATTGGCAGATCAAGGGGAAATGGCGATTGTCTTAGTCGAGCAGTTTTATGACTTTGCTGAAGAATTGGCAGATAACTATACGGTGATGGCGCGTGGTCAAGTGATTGCACATGGGCAAGGTGCAGAAATGCCTGAAAAGGGTATAAGGGAGTTGGTGGCGATTTAATAAAAGCCTCGTAAGAGGCTTTTTTATTGAGTAGTTGAAAGTTGTAGCTGCATCCAAACCAAGTCACGCCATTGTCCAAATTTTTGTCCGACTTGTGGCATATAACCTGTTTGTACAAAACCAAGCTGTTCATGTAGCACAATTGAACCCATATTTTCACTATCAATCGCAGCCACCATGATATGCATGTTTTGTTGTATCGCGAGATGGATCAGTTGTTGCATCAAAGCTTTGCCTAGACCTTGACGTGCGTAGCTTGGATCAACAAAAACAGAATGTTCGATACTCTGACGATAGCCGCTGATACTACGAAATGCAGCATAGTAGGCATAGCCAGCAACTTTATTATGGTGTTGGTCTTCAACCACAATCATTGGGAATTGCTGCTGTTGCATGTCTTGAAAACGTTGTTGATATTGTTCTAAAGCAACAGCTTGATGATTCCAGTTGGCTGTACCCGTCAGGATTTCATGATTATAAATCGTAAGAATCTGTTCCAAATCATTCAGTGTGGCAAAACGAATTTGATAAGGTGAATGCAAAGAACGCGCTACAAGCTTAAGTTTGAATGGCATGGATGAATTAATGAAAGTTCATATATTCTGAATATGCGTGATTGCAAAAAAAACAGCAAGACTAAGCTTGCTGTTTTTCAATTGATTGACTGATTAGAAGTGGTATTTAACCAAGGCGCTGACATTGTTTTCATCGCGGTTTTTCATACCAAACTTGTTATTCCAAACAGAATGTTCTACACCTAAATATAAGCGTGTTTCAGGTGAAATATGTTTGCCAACATTCCACTTATATTGTGTGGTCCAGTTGAGTTCACTTTCATGATGCTCCTTACTATCGTGGGCAGCACTTGACCAGTCAAGGAAACCATCGACCAAGAAATCTTCAGTTGATACTTTAAATGGCACTGCATAGGCAATCGTCATTTGATAGTCATCAGCAGTGTTTTCATTATTGGCACGGTAGAAGTTTACATTCGCATATTGGAAATATGGAATTGCTAAATCAAAGCCTACGCCGTACAAGAAGTTGTCAAAGTTACTGCCATTGGCACTATTGCTTTCCCATGTTGTTGAGATCAACACATCTTTGACTGGGCCGAAAGCAAGTTTTTGACCAGAAATTTCGCCTAAGCTCAAACGAGGAGAAAGTTCGAAATAGGTACTTTTGTTGTCGTCACCACCACGCATACGATCCATAAAGAAGAATACGTCGGCATATTGTACTTTTGCAGCGTATTCGACAGTTAAAGTCGTTTGTTTTTCATCGACAACTTCATAGTTCTCACCGTATAAACCAGTGAGGCTAAAATCTTGCCAAATAGGCTTTGCCTGAACGAAAGCTGCTGTAGATAACAATAAACAAGTCGCTGCAAGTTGCTTCAATTGCATTTAAAAAATCCCCCCAAAAATGGCGTGTCAAGCATACAAGGAATTAAGCAAAAATAAAGCCAAATTTGACCAGATGCTCAAAAGAATTGTATAGAACCGACCAAAAGAAAAAAGCCAATCAATTTAAAAATCTTTTTGATCAAGTTTTAATAAAAATGTCAAAAATCAGCTTGCATATTTGTTATGAAAGTCAGATATTGGAGTTATAGAAGATCTTCTTAACTACTGAAAAGCAACAGATGTGAAGCAAGGAGACCACAAGCATTTACATAATCAAAATATACAACTGCACTGAATGAATGCATGCTCAAAGCGTGCTAAATAAAAAAGTTTCGTAGAACCGTCTCACAGAAAAGAGAGGAAGATATTTATGAATATTGAAATCCGTACAGATAAAAACATTCAAGGTAGCGAACGTTTAATTAGTTATATCCGTGCAGAGCTTACACAAGAATTTCAACGTTATAGCGAACGTATTACACATTTTTCGGTTCATATTAGTGATGAAAATGGGGAAAAAACGGGAGATCATGACAAACGCTGTATGATCGAGGCTCGTCCAGCAGGCCTGAAACCTGTTGCTGTGACAAACAAGGCGGCAAATATTGATGCATCTATCCATGGTGCGATTGATAAACTAAAACGCAGCCTGGAACATTTATATGAGAAAAAAGACCATCACCGTGGTGGCTTGCCAGAATATGTTGACGTCGATGACGATGTAAAAGTTGATGATGAAGCGTAAAGATAAACGCGAAAAAAAAGTCCAGTTTTGGGCTTTTTTTTTGTGTATATCAAATTTATACATGATTTTTAGGTTGTTTTATAAAATCCTGTCGGGATATTCGGCATAATAGAAACATTAAATACATTGTGAGAATTGGTCATGTTAAGCAATCAGCAGCAGGCCTTGGTGCAAGCCATACAACAACTCGATTTAGACCAAGTGCAAGCATTACTTGCTGAAGGACTTGACCCAAACTTTATTGATCCAGAACAAGGACCACCTGTTTCAGTTCTTTGTGATGGTTTGTTTGCGTGGTGGGAAAAAATTTGTGAGGCTTATGAAGCTGGCAAGCCATTGAGTGAAGATGAAAAACAACAAGAACTTCACGTTTATCTTGCTATTTTAGACGCATTAATTCAAGCCAAAGCAAATCTACATTTGTGGGATGCCGAAGAATTTTATGGTCCGCTTTGGGACGCTGCAAGCTCGGCATGTGTCCCTGTGGTTCAATGCTTACTCGATGAAAAAGTCGATCCAAACACAAGAGATGAAGAGGGTCTAACGATTTTGTCTTCAATTAGCCAACTGTTTTTTGATTGTGATTTTGATGAAATTGATTGGTCAGAATCGCTGAAAGAAGAGCGAGAGACACTCGAATTATTGCGTCAGCATGGCGCGAAAATGTCAAAAGAGCTAACGGCATAAGTCTAGCCAACAAGATATAAAGGGGAGAACAATGAAAAAGTTTCAAGTATTAGGCTTGATTGCTGCATCAATCATGACAACTGCAACATTTGCAGCAGAATTTTCTTTTGACCGTCCAGGCTCAGGTATAGGTACGGGTATTACACCTGTAGGTCACTTGGCGTGGGAGCAAGGACTACCGAGCGTAAGCTATCAAGAAGGGACCGTCGATGGCGTAAAAGATAAAACGCTTACATTGAACGGTGACATGCTTTTACGCACAGGTTTAGCTGATGGTCTAGAACTGCAACTGGGTTGGCAAGGCCCTGTTTGGCAGCAATATAAACATGCTGGTACTAAGAAAGAAACCAATGGTTTAGGTGATGTCAGTATTGGTTTGAAAAAGGCGATTAATTTAAAAGATGATCGTTTAACAATGGCATTGTTAGCAGAAGCGATTATTGCGACTGGCAATGATGAATTCACGAATCAAGATGATATTTATAGCCTCACTTCAGCAGTTGCGTATAAGTTCAGCGATTTGGTGGGTACATCAATTACCATGCGTTATGAAGCACAAAATAGTGATTGGGCCGTGACTGCAATTCCAACCATTGATTATAAAATTGCGGGTAAATTATCTGGTTTTTCAGAGTTTGTTTATCGTAAAGCAGAAAGCCAAGACTATGAATATGGTTTAGGGACAGGTTTGGTCTATAGCTTAAATGATCGAGCTCAACTTGATGCCAGTATAGGTGTGGATTTGAATGGCGATCAAAAAAGCTATAACGGTGGTTTAGGTTTATCTGTTTTATTCTAGTCAAAATCTCCGCTAACTTTTGAAATCCTTCTGCAGGCAGAATGAGGTCTTAAGTTATCGGGAGAGTTACAGTGAGATGAACATGAAAATGTCTGTTCAGGGTGGGTACATTAGCCAATTAATGCGCTACTTTTTGGCTACTTTATTGTTGTTGTGTACGTCTTTGGTTTACGCTCAAGACAATCTATCAGCACCGTTACTGACTCCTGAACAGGCATTTGCATTTTCAGTTGAATCGACCAAAACCAATCAAGCGCGGTTACACTGGACCATTCAGCCTAATTATTATCTCTATCAACACAAATTTGAGGTTCAACAAGGCAATCAACCTGTTACGTTGAAATTACCCAAAGCAATTGAACAGTACGATGAAAACTATGGTCATAGCCAAGTTTATTATCAGCAAGCAGAGTTTGAGATTAGCACTCAAGCATCTCAACATTATCGTGTTACATGGCAGGGTTGTGCCAAAGACCGTATTTGCTATCCACCTCAAAATATTGAATTTCAAACCGATGCTGATGGGTTGGTTAGTGTCGAAAATGTCAGTTCTAATTCACAAAAACGTTTTTTAGATGTTGCTCGTTCTGCGAATAGCTTAAATGCTCAGACCGCAGAGAGGGATGAACTTACAACTGAAAAGTCTAATGATATAAAGCTGAATAATTCAGTCAATATGGCGCAAGACCAACAGTGGTCAAGCACATTGGCACAGCACTCTCTTGCTTATAGCTTGTTATTATTTCTAGGTTTAGGAATTTTATTGGCATTTACGCCGTGTTCTTTACCAATGTTGCCGATTTTGACCTCATTGATTGTTCGTGAACATAAAGGCGTTAAAGCGTGGACGATTGCACTTACTTTTGTATTTAGTATGGCAATGGTCTATGCCGTATTGGGTTTAATTGCCTCTGTGGCAGGGCTAAATTTCCAACGATGGTTACAGCAACCTGTGACATTAGTTGCATTTAGTCTATTGTTCGTTGTATTCGCTTTAAATCTGTTTGGTTTATTTGAATTGAAACTGCCACAGAAATGGGTGAATCGCCTCGACCAAATGCAGTCAGTGCAACAAGGAGGGACTTTGCTTGGTGCAAGTATCATGGGCATGATCTCCGCATTGTTAGTCGGTCCGTGTATGACTGCACCTTTAGCGGGTACATTACTCTTTATTTCACAAACGCAAAATCAGTGGCAAGGTGCTCTACTATTATTCACCTTGGGATTTGGTATGGGTATTCCATTACTGCTTGCCAGTGTTCTAGGTGCAAAGGCACTACCGAAAGCAGGGGAATGGATGCATCAAATTAAGGTTATTTTTGCCTTTTTGATGTTGGCGTTAAGTATTTATTTTATCCGTCCGTTATTACCTGAATTAGCGATTCAAATACTTAGTCTTGTATTGGGCATGGCATTTATTGGTTTCGCGATATATCGTCTGTTTGTGAAGAAAGGGCAATTACAGTGGTTATATGCATTGTTGCTGATGATCTCAGTTCCATTTTTAGCTTTTAACCAATATCAACATATTCAAAATTTAAGGGCAGTTCAGGCAGATAAATTAGCAGAGTGGCATGTCGCAACAACCGCTGCTGATTTTGAGCGGATTCTAGCCAACGCACCCAAAGATCGACAGATTGTCATTGATGTCTATGCCGACTGGTGTGTGGCTTGTCAGCCGATTGAGCATCGTGTATTAAAAGATGCAGAAGTTCAACAGGCATTATCTCATTATTATTTGATTAAACTTGATTTAAGTCATTACGATGCCTCACATCAGGCACTGCTCAATCAATGGGATATTTTAGGGCCACCAACCTATTTATTTTTAGATTCGCAACAACAAGAAATCCGTGCATTACGTTTAACGGGTGCATTTAAGAAAAGCGAGCTATTACAACAACTCACCTTGTTGAAAGGGAAATTATAATCATGTATCAATTGTTTATTGGCAATAAAAATTATTCAACTTGGTCGATGCGACCGTGGATTTTATTAAAACAACTTGGTATTCCATTTCAGGAGCATTTAATTCAATTTGATAGTTTTGAACCTAATAGCCAATTTAAAACTGAGATTTTAAAATTGAATTCAACGGGCAAAGTCCCAACACTCATGCATGATGATTTGATTATTTGGGATAGTCTGGCGATTTGTGAATATATTGCTGAACAAAATCCTGAGAAGAATGTGCTACCTCAAGATAGAAAGCAACGAGCCAGAGCACGATGCATTAGTGCAGAAATGCACAGTAGTTTTCAAAGTTTACGTAATTTGTGTCCAATGAATGTTAAGGCTGATTTGTCCCATATTGGAAAACAGCTTTGGGCTGACCACGAGCAACTAAGGAATGACGTAGCTCGAATTGATCAAATTTGGTCAGAGCGACCAAGTGAAGAGCAGTTTTTATGTGGTGAGTTTAGTCTAGCCGATGCATTTTATGCGCCTGTGGCTATGCGTTTTGAATGTTATAAATTACCCATCTCTACTTCTAGCCAAAGTTATATGCACAAGATATTGTCTTTAGCATCAGTTCAAGAGTGGATCGCAGAAGCCAAACAAGAACAGATGTTTGTACCCTTTGATGAGCCTTATCGTAATCATCGTGAAGAATATTTAAAAGACTAAACAACAGGTCAAAAATAAAGGCATCTTTGGATGCCTTTATTGGATTAATTTAAGAAAAGTTCAGTAAAAATTTTGACTTGATTTCGACCTGATGCTTTTACCGCATACAATGCTTGATCTGCCTGACTAATAATTGAGTGAGATTCATCGGCACTGAGTGTGCTGCTGATGCCAAAACTGGCACTGATAGAAAACTCTTGATGATCTTCTGAGGTAAATTTTAACTCACCAATCGCTAAGCGACAGCGCTCCGCCACATTTTGTGCTTGTGCAGGCGTAGTATTGGGCAATAATAAAATAAATTCCTCGCCCCCAAAGCGCCCAATCATATCTCGGTCACGTAAATTATTCGCCAAACATTTTGCAACATTGATCAACACTTGATCCCCAACGCTATGCCCAAAATGATCGTTAATATTTTTAAAATGATCTAAATCGAGTAATACAATCGAGTACAGTTGATTTGGTTGCTGATGTAAGCGCTCTAAGTGATTGCTAATACTGCGACGATTCATCACATTCGTGAGCGGATCTAAAAGACTGAGTACTTGAATAGCCGTTTCTCGAATTCGCCATTGTTTGAGCAGACTTTCAAATAGCAACAAACAAGCAATCAAAATTGGCAATAAGAAGAAAAACATACTGCCAACCCAAAAAGGATGCATTTGAGCTTGATTCAGGACTTCTAGCTTAAATATCGGTGCATATTGTAGGACACCATACACACTTAAAAAGTTGCAAAACAGCAGTGCGATTGTTGCTGGCACCAGTGCACAATAAATCATTTTGCGATCAAACAGAACCAGACCTACTCCCACAACACTGACATAGGCAACCATGGTTGCTGGACTAAAACTCCCAATCAGATAGCCTATATGACAGAGTAAAACAGTAACGACCTGTACGCTTAAAATCGGAATGATTTCTTGTACCCAAGATTTATCTTTATAAATAAAGCAGGGCATAATCAAACTTAAAAAGACAAAAAGCATGATTACATTGGTCCAAAGTTTAGATCGAACCAACGGTAAATTTACCCATTGCCATGTAAATGGATTTAGCAAGACAAAACTGTCCCAAATAATTCCAAATAGACTTATAAGTGAGGCTAAGATTAGCAACAAAATACATTTCTTTAACATGTTCCAATTAATTAATGGTTCATGTTCCCAGAACTGCGAGAAATTCCATTTTTCTCTGCCAACTAACCTCTTAAAATGAATCCTCATGATTGGCATGTTTCCTTATATGCAATGAGATTCCTAAGAAACGTTATTAGTGTAAATTCGTTATCAAAAATATTATTAAACGATTATTAAAATAACAATAGCACTTTTAGAATGAGAAGGAAGTCTAGCTATGTGCTTTTTAATGTAAATTAGGAGAGCAAAAATTCTTTAAAAAAGGAAGCTTAATCTAAATATTCGATCAGTTTGTTCTTATAATGACAAAAAGGAATTAAGAATGACAATGGTCAGACATAGCTGACCATTTTCTGCAAAATCATCACATTATGTTTTAATCACGATCAATTGCATGAGCAAAATCCGCAATATCTGCTAAAGCCTGTTTAGCTTCTGGAAACCAAGCATTAAACATTTGGAAGTTATGCCACATGCCTGTGTAAAGTTTAAAGTGTACTTTGACTCCAGCTTTTTCTGCTTTTTCTCTAAAGCGTTTTGAATCATCCAGTAAAATTTCTTTTGAGCCAACTTGCACCAGTGTTGGCGGTAAGCCTTTAAGATCATCAAATAGAGGTGAAACACGCGGATCATCCGCTTGTACACCATCTTTTAAGTAATGATTAATTCCTGCTTGTAAGGCTTCAATAGAGAGCAGCGCATCATGTTTTTGATTAAAGCGTAATGATTCACTGGTGAGGGTCAGGTCTAAATAGGGTGACATTAAAATTAAACCGCTTGGCATGAGGTCAGGTTGTGCTTTTAACCGTAAGCACAATGCTAAAGCGAGATTGGCACCACAAGAATCCCCCGAAATAATAATATCTTTGGGTTGGATACCTTGTACTAATAGTGCTTGATAAACGTCAAAAATCGCATCAATTGCTTCAGGGAAAGCATGTTCAGGAGCTAAAGGATAATCCACATGAACCACTTGCATTTGCGTGCGCGCAGCAATATCAGTCATGAGGGCACGATGAGTATTTAAACTCCCCAAGAAAAAAGCGCCGCCATGAATATGAAAAATAAGTTGTGTGGCAGAAACTTGTGCTTTGATTTCTTCACCACACACGCCTGCTAAGCGCAATGGTCGAATTTGTACTGTCGGATTTTGGGGGAATAGACGACAAAGTTGGTCTAATAAAGGTCGCAAAGCATTCGGGGCTAAATTAAACTGACTCGGCGTACGAATGGTCGCTTTTAGTAATGATTCAGTAAAATAATATTTCCAAACAGTACCAAATTTCATAATTTTTCCATATTGTTAGGGCAGTATATAACTAAGAGAATTTTGACTCGTGTGCCTTGCGCTGTCATTACAGCAATGTTTTGTTGTTGCTCAGGCTATACCCAATAGTCATAATCAAGAATTGCAATATTGATAGAAATTCTCAATACTCTTAGTCTTGAAAAGACCCCTTAAGGATATTACAAAAATGAAGAAAATTGCTTTAGCATTTGGATTGCTCTGTTTAACAACTTTTGCCAATGCTGCAGATGCATTAAATGGCTCAGTATGGCAAACCATTGATGATGAAACAAAACAACCAAAAGCGATCGTGAAATTTACGGAGCTGAAGGATGGCACGCTTACCGCATCTATTCAAAAATATTTAGTTCCAGGCCAAGAGAATGCATGTTCAAAATGCGAAGGAACATTTCATAATAAGACATTAAAAGGGGTAACGATTGTTCATAGCCTTAAAAATGTTGGTGGCGTAAATTATGATGGTGGTTCGATTCTCGATCCTAAGACTGGCAAAACTTATAAATTGAAAGCTGAAATCATCGAAGGTGGTAAAAAGCTTAAATTACGCGGTTATATTGGTGTAGCGGCGCTTGGTCGTAACCAAACTTGGATTCGTGCAAACTAATTACACTTTAAGCGTAAAAAAACCGAGTCCTGTGACTCGGTTTTTTATTTTATTTCTTTAAGCGGAGAGGTTTTGATAAGTCGCTTCATCAAAGCCAATGACAAAGCCTTCAGGCGTTTGTAAAACGGGACGTTTAATCAAACTCGGCTGATCAATTAAAGTTTCAATCAAATTTTCCTGATTACTTGTTGCATGAGCCTGTTCTGCTTCGGTTAATTTACGCCAAGTCGTACCTTTTTTATTTAGAACCTTATCTGCGCCAATCTCTTTTAGCCAAATTGCTAAAGTGTCGGCATCAATCCCTTGTTTTTTATAATCATGAAATTCGTAAGAAATTCCTTTTGCTTGTAGTGCATCAAAGGCTTTTTTCATCGAATTACAATTTTTAATTCCATAAATTTTAAACATACTGAAAACCATAACAACACAATGAAAGATATGCGTTAAAGCCTAACTTAAAAGGCAGGGAATGTACCAGTTGAAAATTTTTATCAAGTGAATCGATGTTATGTATTAAGCGTAGATTAAATGACTAAATCTTTCTAAGTTTTTGAACTAGATGGCTAAATACAAAGCAGAGGAAAAATATTTAATATCTAAAAAAGAGAAAACCCGCATCTAATCATCCTGATCATGCGGGTCTCATTTCAACGTCCAATGTCTCATCCTTGCAAATAAACTTAATCTAAGTTTATTTTGTCTTCCTACGGCGTCCTATCCTTTTTTGGTCATCCTGACCGCTTCCCTGTGCCGTGGTGCTATAATGCCGTTACAGCTGGTAAATAAAAATACACAAAAAACGACATAATATGTAAGCTAAAGAGACGGACAAAGTGAACAAGTGTTCACTTATTCGTGTATTTTATAATCAATAATCACAGGTGCATGGTCACTAAACCATTGTTCTTTATACACCCAAGCATTTGCAGTGCGTGCTTTCCAATCAGGAGAGCAGGCTTGATAGTCGATACGCCAACCGACATTTTTCGCACGTGCTTGACCACGATTTGACCACCATGAATACAATTCAGCTTCTTTTCGTACCTCACGGAAGGTATCTACATAGCCAAGTTCATCATAAATATGGTCGAGCCATGCACGTTCATGTGGCAAACAACCAGATGATTTCTGATTGCCTGACCAGTTTTTAATATCAATACGTTTATGCACGATATTGTAGTCACCACACACGATGATCGATTTATTTTCATCTCGCCATTGCTTGAGTATTTGGGCATATTCTTGAAGAAATAAATCTTTACGTGCTTGTGCTTCATCACCGCTTGAACCCGATGGCAAGTATAACGAAGCAATATGAACAGGGTGTGACAGTCCTAAATCAAACTCCGCCGTGATAAAACGCCCTTGCGAGTCAGCAAGTTCAAAGCCAAGTCCATTTTTCACTGTAATAAACGGCAAACGACTATAAATTGCCGTACCTGCATAGCCTGCACGTTCAGCTGGAAATAAATGCGTGTACCAACCCTCAGGTTTGAATTTATCAGTCCATTGTTCATGGGTGATGCGGCTTTCTTGCATACATACGACATCCGCATCGGACTGTTCTAACCATTCGAGTAGACCTTTGGTTACTGATGAACGTAGCCCATTTACGTTAATTGAGACCACTCGAAGAATTTTTACATCACTTGGATAGCTATCCTTTGGTATCATGCGTATGTTTAACCTCAATTGATGAATTTGGAGCACCTTATGACAACGCCTGTGTCATTTAATCCGCAAGCTTTTATTGAACTCGCATTATCACGTGGTGTGCTTAAATTTGGTGAGTTTACCTTAAAATCAGGTCGTGTCAGTCCTTATTTCTTTAACGCAGGTTTGTTAAATGATGGTGAAGCACTCTCTCTTTTAGCACAAGGCTATGCAGATAAATTGGTTCAGTGTGACAATGTCGGTGTGATTTTTGGTCCTGCGTACAAAGGTATTCCTTTTGTAGCAGCAACTGCGGTGGCCTTGTCTCAAGTCCATGGCAAGAGCGTTCCTTGGGGTTTTAACCGTAAAGAAGCCAAAGATCATGGTGAAGGAGGGGTGTTGGTTGGTGCATCGGTTGCAGGTCAAAAAGTCTGGATCATTGATGATGTGATCACTGCGGGGACTGCGATTCGTGAAGTTGTGACTATCTTAAAAAATGCTGGTGCGACGATTGCAGGGGTGTTGGTTGCGCTAGATCGTCAAGAGCGTGGTCAAAGTGAACTTTCTGCGATTCAGGAAGTACAAAAAGAACTCGAAATCCCAGTGCATGCTTTAATCACAATGAAAGATTTGATGGATTATTTGGATGCAAAAGGCGAGAAAGAAGCTTTATCAAATATGCAGGCTTATCGTGAAAAGTATGGTATCTAAGGTTTAGATATGGGAAAGGAAGCTTGAGCTTCCTTTTTTATTGAGTTTAACTCATCAATTATTGGAAATAATGATTGAAAAATAAGCATGGAACGTGAAAAATCATATTAAATCCGTTCCAGTGCGCTGAACCCTAGAACGGCTTAGACTAAGATATTGATGCAAAAGGAAAAGTTCAAGTTGTTATTCACCAATTAAAATGTCTATGCGATAAACCATTTAAAATGTCCTGTTTTTAACTGCAAGAGTCAAGAACAGGATTTAAATTCCTTTGTTCAATGATGGCTTTCTGAGCTTTACGACTCGGCATACTTTTCTTGAGACGGGAACGTTTATTCTGTTTCTCCAATTCCTCATGTTGCTGCTGGATATGGGCTAGAACCGAGCCTAATCGTTTATTCTCAACTACTTCATTCTGCTGTAGTCCAGCCAGTTTATTGAAGACACTATAGTTGATCTTCCGTCCTTCATGCATGA